>JAGREZ010000377.1:997-1759 GCA_020446285.1 Geminicoccaceae bacterium | reverse complement strand
GTAAGCCTACGGTGAGGGCCACTGTTTTTCACTTGCCAGACTCGTCAGCCATGATGTGCTCGATAAGTTCTGGTTCGCATTGTTCTGTGATGAGGAACTGGCGGATGCCGCCGGGCCATGAGCGGATGTCTTCGAGGAGTTCCTGCAGGCTCTCGATGCCGCGTTGGGTGAAGGCCTTGATGTCGGTTTCGGTTCCATCGACGACGTCGATCATCTCGCCATAGTCGATGTTGTCGGAGTTGGCGGCGATGACTTCGAGGAGCTCCTGGTTCTCGCCGATCATTCTTGCGACGTGTTCGAGGGTGAAGACACAGGTGACGCGGGCCATCAGGCTGCCCTGGCCGCCTGTCTTTGCCTCTCGGACCAGTTCCACGGCAGCAGATCCGCGAGTTGGCGGACGGGCAGGCCCGGCATCCGGGCGAGGACGTCGGCGAGCCAGGTCTGGGGATCGATGTCGTTGAGCCTGGCGGTGACGATCAGGGAGTACATGAAGGCGGCACGCTCGCCGCCTCGTGGCGATCCGGCGAAGAGCCATGCCTTGCGTCCCAGAGCCACGCCGCGCAGAGCTCGTTCGGCAGCATTGTTGGTCAGGCAGATCCGGCCGTCATCGATAAAGCGGGTGAAGGCCTCCCAGCGTCCGGGTTTCCCGGTCAGATAGTCGATCGCACGTGCGACGGGGTTGTGCTTCGACATCTGCGATCGCTCGCGGTGCAGCCAGTCGTGGAGGTCTTCGATCAGCGGACGTGAGCGATGCTGCCGGAT
>JAGREZ010000377.1:0-734 GCA_020446285.1 Geminicoccaceae bacterium | reverse complement strand
GGTTGGGATGGGTCTTCTCCCGATCGGGAGAGAAGAAGAACAGTGCTGCCGGCGGGGCATCGCCGGCGAAGGGGCGATCATCGCGAACATAGGTCCAGAGCCGCGCCTGTCGCGTACCGCCACGTGCGAGCAACGGCACCGTGGTATCATCGCCATGCAGCCGGTCGGCCGCCAGCACATGCTGTTGGATCAGCTCGTGGATCGGCGCCAGTGCGGCGGTGCAGGCCCCGACCTGGTCCGCCAGGGTCGAGAGACTCAGATCAACTCCTTCCCGCGCATAGCGCTCGGCCTGTCGGTTGAGCGGCTGGTGCTGGCCGAACTTCTCGAACAGGATCATGGCCAGCAGGCTCGGTCCGGCCCAGCCGCGCGGTGTGGCATGGAAAGGCGCCGGCGGCTGGCTGATCCTTTCGCAGTCCCGGCAGGTGAACTTCTCACGGACGGTCTGGATCACCTTCCATTGCCGGGGAATGACCTCCAGCGTCTCGGTGATGTCCTCGCCCATCTTGACCAGACGCGCCGAGCCGCAGCAGGTGCAGCTCGCGGGCGCCTCGATGACCACCCGCTCGCGCGGCAGATGCTCGGGAAACGGCTTGCGGGAAGGACGACGACGTTCGAAGGCGGCGACCTTGGTGGTACCCGGCGCCGCCTGTTCGGCTGCGATCTCGTCCTCGGTGGCGGACGCTTCGAGTTCCTCGAGCTGGAACTCCAACTGATCGATCAGCCGTGCACGGCGC
>JAGREZ010000376.1:1305-1842 GCA_020446285.1 Geminicoccaceae bacterium | reverse complement strand
ACATGCTGGTGATGTGCGGCTGTGTCGGCAAGTCCGGTGGCGGCTGGGCGCATTATGTCGGTCAGGAGAAGCTGCGACCGCAGACCGGCTGGCTGCCGGTGGCCTTCGCGCTCGACTGGGGACGGCCGCCGCGGCACATGAACTCGACCTCGGCCTGGTACGCCCATGCCGACCAGTGGCGCTACGAGACGCTGACCGCGGGCGAGATCCTCTCACCCACGGCACCTGCCGGCGACTGGGATATCGGCCTCATCGACTACAATATCCGTGCCGAGCGCATGGGCTGGCTGCCCTCCGCACCGCAGTTGAAGACCAACCCGCTGGAGGTGGCGAAAGCCGCGAAGAATGCGGGCATGGAGGTGGCTCCCTATGTCGCGGAGCAGCTGAAATCCGGCGCGCTCGAAATGTCCTGCGAGGATCCCGACGCGCCCGAGAACTGGCCGCGCAACCTGTTCGTCTGGCGCTCGAACCTGCTCGGCTCGTCCGGCAAGGGACACGAATATTTCCTCAAGCACTTGCTCGGCACCGACAATGGCG
>JAGREZ010000376.1:243-1165 GCA_020446285.1 Geminicoccaceae bacterium | reverse complement strand
TCTATTCCGACATCGTCCTGCCCACCGCGAGCTGGTACGAGAAGGACGATCTGAACACCTCGGACATGCACCCCTTCATCCACCCGCTGCAGGCGGCGGTGGATCCGGCCTATGAATCGAAGTCCGACTGGGAGATCTTCAAGTCGCTGGCGAAGACGTTCCAGGAGATCGTTCCGGGCTATCTCGGTCAGGAGACCGATATCGTCGCGCTGCCGATCCTGCACGACACGCCCGCCGAGATCGCGCAGGACGAGGTGAGGGACTGGAAGAAGGGCGAATGCGAGCTGATCCCCGGCCGCACAGCGCCCAACTTCATCGCCGTCGAACGCGACTATACCGCGATCCACGATCGTTTCACGGCACTCGGGCCGCTGCTCGACAAGCTCGGCAATGGCGGCAAGGGCATTTCGTGGAATACCGTCGACGAGGTGAAGGCGCTCAGGGAGCTGAACGGCACGAGGCTCGACGGTCCGGCGCGCGGATGTCCGGTGATGGAGACGGCGATCGACGCCGCCGAGGTCGTGCTGATGCTGGCACCGGAAACCAATGGCGAGGTCGCGGTGAAGGCGTGGCAGGCGCTGGGCAAGGCCACCGGACGCGATCACACCCATCTCGCCGAGGGTGAGCATCACAACAAGATCCGCTTTCGCGACATCGCCGCCCAGCCGCGCAAGATCATCTCCTCGCCCACCTGGTCGGGGATCGAGAGCGAGCATGTCAGCTACAATGCCGGCTACACCAACGTTCACGAGCTGATCCCCTGGCGCACTCTCACCGGCCGCCAGCAGCTCTATCAGGATCATCTCTGGATGCGCGCCTTCGGCGAAGGCTTCATGTCCTATCGTCCACCGGTGGACCTCAAGTCGGTCACCGATGCGATCCATGTCGACAGGGACGATCCGCATGTCGTGCTGAACTTCAT
>JAGREZ010000376.1:0-224 GCA_020446285.1 Geminicoccaceae bacterium | reverse complement strand
GCATCCACTCCACCTATACCGACAATCTCCTGATGCTCACCCTCAATCGCGGCGGTCCGGTGATCTGGATTTCCGAGAACGACGCGAAAACGGCGGGCATCGTCGATAATGACTGGGTGGAACTCTACAATGCCAACGGTGCGCTCACCGCGCGGGCGGTGGTGTCGCAGCGGATGAAGGACGGAACGACCTTCATGTATCACGCCCAGGAAAAGATCGTGAAC
>JAGREZ010000375.1 GCA_020446285.1 Geminicoccaceae bacterium | reverse complement strand
TCGGCTTGACGATGTAGATCGAGCCCGTGACCGAGTTCGCATGGCGGCCGTCCGGCATGAAGTCGTGCATGCCGATCATCGTCGTCACCAGCGCGTCGAGGATGCCTTCGGGCACCTCGCGACCGTCGCGGTCGAGCACGGCCGGTGTCGTCATCAGATGGCCGACATTGCGTATCAGCATCAGCGAACGGCCCTTGAGTGTCAGCTCGCCGCCATCGGCCGTGGTATGGTGCCGGTCCGATGCGAGCCTGCGCGTCACCGTCCGTCCGCCCTTGGCAAAGTTCGCTTCCAGTGTCCCCTGCATGAGGCCGAGCCAGTTGCGATAGGCGAGGACCTTGTCTTCGGCATCGACCGCGGCGATGGAATCCTCCAGATCCATGATCGTCGTCACCGCCGCCTCGATCACCAGATCGGCGACATGGGCCGCATCGACGCGGCCGATGGGATGATCGGGGTCGATGACGATCTCGACATGCAGCCCGTGCCGTTCGAGCAGGATGGATGCCGGGTTCGCCGCGTCGCCGCGATAGCCCCTGAATTGCGAGGGATCGGCGAGACCAAATTCGCCGGCGGAGGTCACCACGACGAGCTGCGCGTCCTCGACGCGATAGGCCTGTGCATTGCGGTGCGAAACGCTGTCGAGCGGGGCGGCCTCGTCGAGCACCTGCCGGGCGAAGGCGATCACCTTGTCGCCGCGCAGCGGATTGTAATGCTCGCCGCGCGTCGCCCCGCCGCTCACGGGAATGGCATCGGTGCCGTAGAGCGCGTCATAGAGGCTGCCGAAGCGGGCATTGGCGGCATTGAGCGCATAGCGGGCATTGGCGATCGGCACGACGAGCTGCGGGCCGGCGATGGCCGCGATCTCCGGATCGACATTCGCCGTCGTCACCGAAAAGGCGTCACCCTCGGGCACGAGATAGCCGATTTCCTCGAGAAACGCCCGATAGTGACCGGGCTCGAAATCATGCTCGCGATGCCAGGCATCGATGGCCGCCTGCAATTCGTCGCGCCTTGCGAGAAGGCCGGCATTGCGCGGGGCGAGATCGTGGATCACAGCACTCGCCCGTTCCCAGAAGCGGGCGGCGTCGATTCCGGTTCCCGGCAGCGCCTCCTCCTCGATGAAACGCTGGAGTTCGGTCGCGACCTGCAGGCCATATCGTTCGACGCGCTCGACCATCTGCCTTTTCCCCTGTAACGCATATCCGTTCGCATGTGCGCCCGGATGTAGATCGGTGCGCCGCCCGGTAGAAGACGCCGGGTCCGATCTTTTCGCGATGCGGACGCGAAACCGGAACGGACAGGCGAATGCGGGGGAGCGAATGAGCGCAGGGATGGAACGGGAGTTTCTGGAACGGGCACTGGACAGGCACGGGAGGGTGCGGCTCGCGCATCTGCCGACGCCGCTCGAACCCTGCGACCGGCTTTCGGCCGAACTCGGCGGCCCGCCGGTCTGGGTCAAGCGCGACGATCTCACCGGCCTTGCCATGGGCGGCAACAAGACCCGCCAGCTCGAGCATGTGTTCGCCGACGTTCTGGCAAGGGGCGCCGATTGCATCGTCATCGGTGCCTATACCCAGTCGAACTGGTGTCGTCAGGCCACCGCCGCCGCGACGCGTCTGGGGCTCGGCGTGCATCTGGTCCTCATGCATGGCGAGAAGGGGCCGCTGCTGCAGGGCAATCTCCTCCTCGACCGGCTCATGGGCGCGGATGTCCGCATCGTCGGGCTCGACAGCATGGAAAAGCTGCAACCCGAACTCGACATCACCTTCGAGCGGCTGAAGGCCGAGGGACGCAATCCCTACATGATCGAGCCCATGGGCCTCGACAATCTGTCACTCGGGGCGCTCGGCTATGTCGGCTGCGCGCTGGAACTCGACCGCCAGTTCGACGAACTCGGCCTCGATCCGGCAGCCATCTATCTCTGCGGCGCCAACATGACGCCCGCCGGCCTCGCTCTCGGCCTGAAGGCGCTTGGCCGAAGGGCGAGGCTCGTCAATATCGCACCCGTGACCTGGTCCATGCCGCGTGACGAGGATATCATCCGCATCGCCGGGGCCACCGCCGAAAGGCTCGGCATCGACACGCGGCTGCAACCGGGCGACATCGTCAATCACGACGAGTTCATCGGCGAACGCTACGGCCTCGTCACCGAAGCCGGCAACGAGGCCCTCAAACTCGCCGCCCGCACCGAGGCCCTCCTCCTCGATCCGGTCTATTCGGCCAAGGCCATGTCCGCGCTCATTGCCCATATCCGCGAGGGCCGGCTCGCGCGCGATGAACCGGTCGTCTTCATCCACACCGGCGGCAATCCGGCGCTCTTCGCCTATGCGGATGATCTCGGGCTGGAATGAGCCACGGTCCCGTCCGCCCGGCCGTCCCGCACACACGCAACTTTGAATGGTCGCATCGTGGCGGACACCCTACATCAGGGTGGGTGCCATCATCGCAGATCGTCACCGGTGGCACGGGGCATGGGAGGAGACATCGATGAAGCGGATGAAGGCGTCCGATTTTTCGCAGGAGCTGCTCGATCTCTATGACGGCTATGCGCACGGAAAGGTCAACAAGCGGGAATTTCTCGATCGCGCGTCGAAATATGCGGTCGGCGGTGTGACCGCGGCGGCCCTGCTCGACCGGCTCAGGCCGAACTATGCGCTCGCCAGTCAGGTAGCACCCGACGATCCGGACCTGTCCACGGAGACCGTCACCTATTCCTCGCCGGAGGGGCATGGCGAGATCCGGGCCTACATGACCCGGCCGGCGAATGTCGAAGGGCCGCTTTCCGCCGTTCTCGTCATCCATGAGAACAGGGGGCTCAATCCCTATATCGAGGATGTGGCACGCCGTGTCGCCAAGGCCGGGTTCATCGGTTTCGCGCCGGACGGGCTCACGCCGCTCGGTGGCTATCCCGGCAATGACGAGGAGGGCCGCGAACTGCAGCGGCAGCTCGAACCGGAAAAGCTGATGGAGGATTTCTTTGCGGCATTCGACCATCTGCACGCACATGAGGGCGTGAACGGCAGGGTCGGTGCGGTGGGTTTCTGCTATGGCGGTGGCGTGTGCAATGCGCTGGCGGTTGCCCGCCCCGAACTCGCGGCCTCGGTTCCGTTCTACGGGCGGCAGGCGGATGCCGCCGACGTGCCGCGCATCCAGGCGCCGTTGCTGCTCCACTATGCCGGCCTCGACGAGCGCATCAATGCCGGCTGGCCGGCCTACGAGGCGGCGCTGAAGGAACAGGGCAAGACCTACACCGCGCATGTCTATGAAGGCGTGAACCACGGTTTCCACAATGACACCACGCCGCGCTACGACGAAGCGGCGGCGAATCTCGCCTGGGAACGCACGGTCGCATTCTTCAACCAATATCTGGCCTGACGACCGGCAACCGTCCGAAGGCCGGGCCCCGGCCCGTGCCTTCAGGCGGCGAATGTCCATGCCGTTATGACGCTGACCGCCCGAACGGATCCGATCGGGCGTACCCGGTCGATTTCCGGACGCGTGTACAGGCCGGTGAGCGCGCGAAAGAACCGGCGCATGCCGATCCAATGAAACCGGCCTGACGTCTTCGTCTCTCGGCTGCACCGCTTTTCCTGACCGTTCGCGTTGCTCCGCCTGAACCGGAAAAAAAACTAGGCTCAATTTGCGTTAGATATGC
>JAGREZ010000043.1 GCA_020446285.1 Geminicoccaceae bacterium | reverse complement strand
ACCTGATGGAACATCGGCGTGTGGGTGGCGTCGCTGTCGCAGCGATAGGTCCGCCCCGGTGCGATGATCCTGTGCGGCGGCCGGTTGGCCATCATGTGCCGTATCTGGACCGTGCTCGTGTGGGTGCGAAGAAGGAGCGGCACACCGTCCGCGCCGGCTTCGAGAAAGAAGGTGTCATGCATCGCCCGCGCGGGGTGTTCCGGCGGAAAGTTCAGGGCGGTGAAATTGTGGAAATCGTCCTCGACATCGGGACCTTCGGCAACCGAGAAACCCATGTCGGCGAAGATCGCGATGATCTCGTCGGTTACCTGGCTGACCGGGTGGATGCGGCCGACGGGCCGCTCGCGGACGGGAAGGGTGATGTCCACCCGTTCGGCGGCGAGACGTGCCTCGAGTTCGGCTTCGGCGAGTTCGTCGCGCCGGGCCTGGAGACGCGCCTCCACCGTGCGCTTGAAGTCATTGATCGCCTGGCCCGCCGCTGGCCGTTCCGACGGATCGAGCTTGCCGAGGCTCTTGGCGAGTTCGGTCACGCGCCCCTTCCTGCCGATCAGCGCGACACGGGTATCCTCGAGTGTCTTCAGGTCACCGACGGCGGCAATCCGGCTTTCGAGTTCCTCGAGAAGTGCGGGCAGATCCCCAAGCATGGCTTCAGCCTGTTCCTGAATTGCGGTCCAACAAACAAAAAAGGGGCCCGTTTGGAGGCCCCTTCGACGAGCGGGCCTGTTCGGGTCCGCTCCGTTCGGCTTGCGACGCCGCAGGGTGACTGCGGCCCCCACAAGAAATCCGGCTCATGCCTGGAGAGCGGCCTCGGCTTTCTTGACGAAGCCCGCAAAGGCCGGTGCGTCGTGCACGGCGATGTCGGCGAGAACCTTGCGGTCGAGCTCAATGCCGGCGAGCTTGAGACCGTGCATGAAGTTCGAATAGGTCATGCCGCTGATGCGCGCGGCGGCGTTGATCCGCTGGATCCACAGGCCGCGGAAGTCGCGCTTGCGATTGCGACGGTCGCGATAGGCGTACTGCCCGGCCTTCTCCACGGCCTGCCGGGCCGTCTTGATGCAGTTCTTGCGTCGGCCGGTATACCTCTTGGCCAGCGCGATCACCTTCTTGTGCTTGGCGTGTGAGGTTACGCCGCGTTTGACTCTTGCCATCTCGAACCGTCCTTCACGTCACTTTCCGGCACCCGGCAGGGGGGGGAAAGTTCATTCATCCAGCGTCTCTCGACACTGTGTCTCATGACTGCCGCATCTCATGCCCGCCGTATCTCGCAACCGCCGAACATCCCGTCTTCGCCGACCATGTCTGCCGGTCATGTTCACCGGCGGTAGTTCCGCGTTCATCGTCCGCGCAACCGCCGGGGAAACCGTCAGCCGCCGTAGGGCATCATCACCTTGACCAGCACGCTGTCGCCGGGTCTCACGATGGCGGGCTTGCGTGCAAGTGCCTTCGCCTTCTTCGGCTGGCTCGTCATATTGTGCCGATGACCGGCGCGACGACGCTTGATCTTGCCGGTACCGGTAAAGGAGAACCGCTTGGCGGCACTCCGCCGGGTCTTCATCTTCGTCATGCCGGAAAACTCCAATAGCGCAAAAACGCCCGCATGCGGACATACGGGGTCGGCGCGGGTTATAATCAAAGCACGAGGACCGCGCAACCGCCGTGACGGTTCAAAATGGCGCAGTCCCCGCAACTTTTTTCGCTTGCCGGCTCAGCGATGGCGAGGCGAGCTCACGAGCTGGATCGGCCGCACGCCGCCCGCCTGCAGCTGGATGCCCTTGGGCTCCTCCTCGCGCGAGGCCCGGACGCTGCCGGTCTTGCCGAGCGCACGCAGGGCGCTGGAGATGAAGCGCGCACCCAGATCGCCCTGAAGGTTGGGGAAGGGGGCGTAATGCAGATCCCAGAGCACCTGGAGCTTGGTATAGGCGCCGTCGATATCGTCCACCTCGGAATCGGCGATGCGTTCCTCGACATGCATGAGCCGCGAACCGATGGCGTCCATCTTCTGTTCGAGTGTGAAGCGTCGCGCGAAATCCTCGTCCTGCATCGCTTCCTCGTAGCGACGGGTGACCCTGGAGATCGATCCGCTCGCGCCGTGCGGGTCGCTGAAATCGAGCGTCGGCGTGATGCCGGAAATCCGCCGCAGGCCGGTGCGCGCCTCCTCGAGCGCCGCCACGAGTGCCGTCCGTTCCGAGCGAAGGGCGGCCATCGATCCGGCGGGCTGGCCGTCTCGCGGGAGGTCGAGAACGCGGCCGACGACCATGAGCTTGTCGAGCTGGATGGGGCCGCGGCAGCGGAACGCGCCGGCGATGCTCGAGAGCGTTCCGACCTTGCGCCCGCCGATCATGGTGCCCAGTCCGGCAAACCCTTCATGGAAGAGCCAGAGCTTGAGCTGGTCGCCCTCGCGGATGGCGTAGACGCCGCCATCGACCAGCAGGCGATCGCTGCAGTCGATGACCACATCGCTGCCGCGCTGGAACACGGGAGCAAGCGAATCGTCGTCGAGTCGCGCGTTGATCTGCCAGGGGGCACTCGTCATGTTCATGTCGCCGTTGCCATTGCCGTTCTTCATAGCCTCACTCCTCAGCGGGTCCTCGAGCCTCTCGGCGGAGGTTCATTTGCTTCCAGCCGGTCGCGAAGATGGTCGCGCGCCGACTTGACAAGATGCAGGCGCAGTCTGCGGTACCAGGCGCCATCACTCTCCGCACCGTCCGCGTTCTCGAGGTTCTCCATGATGTAGCTTGCGAGGTTGAGCGCCTTGAGCGCGCCGGCACAGGTCATCGGCTTTCGCTCGATGAGACGCAGCTCGATGGGCCGCTGCAGGTGCTCGGTCAGGAAGCTCCAGCCCTCCTCGGTGAGCTTGCAGTTGTCGTGGAAGACCTCGAGCGCCATCCAGATGGCGACATAATCGATGATCGGGTCACCGCCGCGCTCGCGATGTCCGCGACCGAGGTCGAGGACATTGTCCGGCTTGTGTTCCGCATCGTCGGTGGTACGGGAGGCATCATGCGCCGCCGCCATGTCGCGTTTCCTTCAGGCCAATCTCGGTGTCGATTTCCTTTACAATCTGGCCAAGTCAGGAAACCGTCAACAAGCAATTGCATGGATGCCCGATTATTCAATTGTTGGTTAACAATGGTCTTGAAATTTTCGCTCACCAAGCTTCATTTTCTACTTGAAGCTTTTTGAACAACATTTGTAGGAACTCATAAATCAACAACAACGTTCGCCAATAAGATGATTGGTTTGAACTTCTTTTACATATGAGGAGAAAACGTGCGGAAGCCGGCGCTGTGGAATTCCGGCGCCGGGTCGGCCAATCCATTCCGCGATCAGCGAATGTCGGATTATTTTTCAGTTTTTCCGTCACTGCCACCCGAACCCCGAGGCATCCGGGCAGGTCGATATTCCTTGCGGGTCAGGTCGATGTTCCCTGCGGGGCAGGCGGATGCCGCCACGCTGCACGAGCCGCCTGTCAGGCCAGGTGTCGGCCCCTGCCCGGGCGGCGCAGCATGAGTGTCGTCCAGGGGCTCAGATCGAGCCGTCGGACGAGGTGCAGGCCGACCTTTTCGTGCGCATCGATCACCATCGCCGCCTGACGGTCGAGCAGGCCGGCAAGAATGGCATGGCCGCCCGGTGCGATGTGCTGGCGCAGGTCCGCGGCCATGGCGCAGAGCGGATCGGCGAGGATGTTGGCGAAGATGAGATCATAGGGGGCCGCGCGGCGGATGAGGGCGCTTGCATAGCCTTCGGCATGAACAGCGCGGACCCTCGTTTCCACACCGTTCTGCCGCATGTTCTCGGCGGCGACGCGCACGGCAACCGGATCGTTGTCGCTGGCGACGATCGCCCCGCCGCATTGCCGGCGCAGCGTTTTGGCGGCGGCGATTGCGAGAATGGCGGAGCCGCAGCCCATGTCGAGGACCGTTTTCGGACGGACGAACTGCAGCAGTTCATCGAGCATGAGAAGGCAGCCCGACGTACTGCCATGCTCGCCCGAGCCGAACGCCATCCCGGCCTCGATCAGAAGGGGAACCCGACCGGGCCGGAGCCCGTCGGCGCCTCCGGCACCATGGATCGTGAAGCGGCCCAACTCGAGGGTCGAGCGGGGCATGGCGGCTTGGCTCAGCCAGTTCTCGTGGGGTAGGAACGCAAGTTCGATCGCCGACGGCACGAGCTCGAAGGGGGCGAGCAGCCCGGCGATTTCCGCCTCCAGTGCGACGATATCGGGACGATGTCCGAACATGAGCTCGACCCGCCATGCGGTCGTCATCTCGTCGTCATCGCTCTCGGTCTCGACGATGGATGCCGAAAGGGCCATGTCCTCGAGGACTTCCAGAACCTCGAGTGCCGGCGCGTCGCCGAGATCGAAGACGACCTGCCACATGCCATCGGCTGCATCGCGATCTTCGGGCGTGTTCATGCGGCCTTCACGAAACTGTCGACGACCTTCTTGGAACCGGCCTTCTCGAAGGCGATCTCGAGCTTGTTGCCGTCGATCGCCTCGATGCGGCCATAGCCGAACTTCTCGTGGAAGATGCGATCGCCGATGCTGAACCGGCCGGGCTTTTGCGCCGGACGGACGGAAACGGTTTCCGCCCTGCCGTCGATCACCCGGGCGAGCGCTCCCTTGTTGCTGCGATAGCGCGCCACCCGTGGCTCGAACATCGCGTCGTCGAAGAGCGCACCCCTGTCCGGCCGCAATGCCGGATTGCGCTGGAGATGCTCGACATGGGCCTCGGGAAGCTCGCCGATGAAGCGCGAGGGCGTGCTCGATGACCACTGGCTGTAGATCTGCCGGTTGGCGGCGAAGCTGATGGTGCAGCGCTGGCGCGCCCGGGTGATGCCGACATAGGCGAGCCGGCGCTCCTCCTCGAGCGCGCCGGCTCCGCCCTCGTCGAGGGCGCGCTGGTTGGGAAAGAGCCCGTCTTCCCAGCCGGAGAGAAAGACATTGTCGAATTCGAGGCCCTTGGCCCCGTGCAGGGTCATGATGGAGACCATGTCCGATTCGGGATCGGACGCGGTCTCCATGACCAGACTGACATGTTCGAGAAAGGCGCGGATCGTGTCGAATTCCTCGATCGCCTTGACCAGTTCCCTGAGATTGTCGAGACGGCCGGGGGCTTCGGGCGTGCGGTCATCCTGCCACATCCTGGTATAGCCCGACTCGTCGAGCACCATCTCCGCCAGATCGCGGGGGTCCAGCCGGTCAAAGGCGGCCCGCCAGCGCTCGACCGTGTCGATGAACGAGCCGAGCGCGTTGCGCGTGCGCGTCGCGAGCTCATCGGTGGCAACGAGCATCCGCGCCGTGTCGAACAGCGAGGTGCCGCCGCTCCGTGCCGCGGCATGCAATGTGCGCAATGCGGCTTCGCCAATGCCGCGTCGCGGCGTGTTGACGATCCGTTCGAAGGCGAGATCGTCGTCGCTTTGGGAAATCAGGCGCAGATAGGCGATGGCGTCGCGCACTTCCAGCCGCTCATAGAAGCGCGGTCCGCCGATGATCCGGTGCGGCAGGCCCATCTGGTTGAAGCGTTCCTCGAACCTGCGGGTCTGGAAACCGGCGCGCACGAGCACCGCCGTATCCTCCAGCCTGCCGCCATCGCGCTGCCAGGCCTCGATTTCCTCGCCGATGAAGCGGGCCTCCTCTTCATCGTCCCAGAGGCCGGCGATGCGGACAGGCAGGCCGTCATCATCCTCGGTCCAAAGGGTCTTGCCGTGGCGCGCGCGATTGCGTTCGATCAGTCCCGACGCGGCGCCGAGAATGTGTCCGGTGGAGCGGTAGTTGCGCTCGAGCCGGACGATCTCCGCTCCGGGAAAATCCTGTTCGAAGCGCAGGATATTGCCGACCTCCGCACCGCGCCAGCTGTAGATCGACTGGTCGTCATCGCCGACACAGGTGATGTTGCGGTGTTTCTGTGCGAGCAGGCGTAGCCACAGATACTGGGCGATGTTGGTGTCCTGATACTCGTCCACGAGAATGGCGCGAAAGCGTTGCTGGTAGTCCGCCAGCACGTCCGGATTGTTCCTGAACAGGGTCAGGCCATGCAGCAGCAGGTCGCCGAAATCGCAGGCATTGAGGGTCTTCAGGCGCTCCTGATAGGTGCTGTAGAGCTGAACGCTCCGCCCTTGCGCGAAATCGCCTACCTCCGACGCCGGAACCTCCCGGGCGGTGTAGCCACGATCCTTCCAGCGCTGGATGATGGCGAGCAGGACGCGCGGCGCCCAGCGTTTCTCGTCGAGTTCGGCCGCCTGCATGACCTGCTTGATCAGCCTGAGCTGGTCGTCCGTGTCGAGAATCGCGAAGGACGGCTTGAGCCCGACGAGTTCGGCATGGCGGCGCAGGATCCGCACGCCGATGGCATGAAAGGTACCGAGCCAGAGACCGTCCGCCGGGCGGCCGATCAGATGGCTGACGCGACCGACCATCTCGCGCGCCGCCTTGTTGGTGAATGTGACGGCGAGAATCTCGTGCGGGCGCGCGCGGCCCGTCACGAGCAGATGGCCGAGGCGCGTCGTCAGTACCCGGGTCTTGCCGGTTCCGGCTCCCGCGAGTACCAGCAACGGCCCGTCGCCGGCGGCGACTGCCTGGCGCTGCTGTTCGTTGAGATGGCTCAGATAACCGGGGTCACGCCCGGACGGCTCGGGTATCATGCGCGGATGTCTGCTGTCTGATGTCTGAGGCTCGGTCCGGTGCAGACAATTAAAGCACGAAAGCCGCGATGGCCAGTCATCAGCACGTTGCCTGCATCGGCACGGCGATGGCGGCACCCGTCTGCCGGAGGATCGGAGATCGGAGATCGGGTCCGACCACTACCGGCGCCCCTGTTCGACGGCCCGCGCGTGCAGCAGTGCCTGATTGTAGGCCTGAAGGAGGTCGTTCAGGCGTACTTCCCCGACCACCTCGAGTCCGTCGCGGTCGCGCACCACCGGGATGTGCTCCTCCTGCTGGCTCTGGCAATAGCGAAGGGCCGTCGCCAGGTCGTCATCGGGGGTGAGCACGACGGGACAGCGGCGGAAGAGATTCCGGGCGGTGATCGCACCATCGTCCTGATCATCGAGAAAGGCGGCGTCGGCGAGGTCGAGAAAGGTGATTGAGCCAAGCAACGCATGATGCTCGTCGACAACGAAGATCGGTGCATGGCTCGCGCGGAAACGTTCCTTGAGAATGTCGAGGCTGGCGTCGCGCGACACGAGAACGTGATCGTCCCGCATGACGGCCATGACCCGCCGCGCGCGCAGGAGCCCGAGCTCATGCTGTCCATCGACCGAGATCCCGCGTCTGGACAATTGCCAGTGAAAGAAGCTGTCGCCGTAGAACCGCCGCGTGATGGTGGCGGCCACCGCGACCGCCGCCATGAGCGCGAAGGTGACGCCATAGTCTGTCGTCAGTTCGAAGATCATGATGATCGTGGACACGGGCGCGCCGAGCGTGCTGGCGGCGACCGCACCCATGCCGACCACGGCATAGACCGAAGGCTGCGAGCCGAGTTCGGGAAAGAGGGACGCCGCGATCGTGCCGAACGCGCCTCCCGTCAGTGCGCCAACGGCAAGGCTCGGCGAGAAGATGCCGCCGCCCATGCGGCTGCCGAAGCAGACGGATGTGGCGACGATCTTGGAGATGGCGAAGATCACCAGCAGCTCGAGCGCGGTCTCGTTGAAGAGCGCGTGCGTGGTCATCTCGTAGCCGACACCGAGCACTTCGGGAATGCCGAGTGCCACGCAGCCGAGCAGCAGGCCGCCGATGGCCGGTTGAAGCCATGTCGGGGTCTTCAGCCGGATATGGACCGCCTCGACCAGACCGATTCCACGCATGAGCACGATCGCGGCAACAGCGCTCGTTGCGCCCAGAAGGATGAATGCCGGTATCTCCCAGAAACTCTGCACCTGCTGCGTGTCGAGGCCGAATGCGGGAACATCGCCGATATGCAGGCGCGTGACGATGGTGCCGATGAGACTGGCGATCACCACCGGGCCGAAGGCGCCGAGGCCGTAATGGCCGACGACCACCTCGAGCGCGAAGAACACGCCGGCGATGGGGGCATTGAAGGCGGCGGCGACGGCGGCGGCGACACCGCAGCCGAGCAGGGTTCGGTTCAGGGACGGGCTCAGGTGCAGCCATCGTCCGACCTGCGAGGCGAGACCCGCGCCGAGATGCACGATCGGTCCCTCGCGGCCGACCGAGCTGCCCATGCCGATCGAACAGGCACTGTAGATCGCGGCGCCGAAGGTGCTGTGCGGCGACATCCGCCCGTTGCGCAGGGCGCTGGCCTCGATGACATCGGCGACACCGGCCGGCCGGCCGTGCGGCAGCAGGAAGCGGCCGGCGAGGCCCAGAACGAACCCGCCGAGCGTCGTCATGCCGACGAGCACGAAGGGATCGAGCGTCGCCGCGGCAATCGGCATCTGCTCCTCGCGTGTGCCATAGATTAGCGAACTCACCAGATTGATGAGCATGCGGAAGGCAACCGACCCGTAACCGGCGGCGGCTCCGACAAGAAGGGCGAGGACGGAAAGGCGCACCTGGTCATCATGCAGCATGCCCATGAATTTCCGCGCCGTCGTCGAAACAAGGCCATTCGGTCTCATGCAAGGCTGCCTGACGGATGAAGGGTCATGGTTTCCCCGATGGATGGCGGTCCCTGATGCCGGTACGCTGGTAGCGCGTGGCGTCGGCGAGGTGAACCGCGAAGACGGGATGCCGCCGCCGCACCGGCCGGTCGCTTGCAAAACGATGCCCGGGCGCTACAGATCGACGATCCACCGCAGGATGCGGATAGGGGAGTTCCACCGCAGAATGCGGATATGGGAGGGCCTCCGCAGGATGCGGACAGGGGAGGGAATTCCATGTCGGCCGGCGACCGGATCATCAATATCTCGCAGGCGCCCGTCACCTTCGGTCGCGGCGCGCTGGAGGAAACCGGCGAAACCGGCGATATCGGCTATGGCGAGGGTGATATTCCGGCACTTTTCGCCGGCGCCCTGCCGCAACAGCGTCTTCTCGACAATGCGCCCGTGGCCATGGACGCCGAACGTCTCGCCCGGCATCTATGCGGATGCGCTCGGCAATGTTTGAGCGAGCGGCCGGGCTATCCGGTTGCCAACGCTCGAGAGCGGCTCAGGAATGGATGGGCGCGCTTCTGGAAAAGTCCCAGTACAGTTCACGGGCGCAGCGATAGACGGGGCCGGCCTGCAGGTCGCGATTCTCGACGCGGGTGATCGGTGCGACCTTGGCATAATTGCCGGTGGTGAACACCTCGTCGGCTTCCTCGATGTCCCGGCGCGTCAGTGTCGTCTCGACGACCGGCTGCCCGGAGCGTTCGAACAGGTCGAGCACGCGCCTTCGGGTGATGCCGCTCAGGAAGGTGCCGTTGCTCACCGGTGTCATCGCGACGCCGTCGCGGGCGATCCAGAGATTGGCGGTGGCGAGTTCGGCGACGTTGCCTGAAGGATCGAAGGTGATGCAGTTCCGGAAACCGCGTCCCGTCGCCTCGGCGAGCGCCCGCTGCATGTTCGGATAGAGACATCCCGCCTTGGCGTCCGTCGGTGCCGCATCGCGGGCCGGGCGGCGATAGGATGAGAAGCAGACGGAAAGTCCCGTTTCGTCGGGCATCGGCAGGTCGTGAATGACGAGCACGAAGCGGGTCGATTCGGCATCGGGAATGACGAAACCGGTGGTGGCGAAGAACATCGGCCGGATATAGACGGCGCGATCGGGTGAGAACCGCCGCACACCCTCGAGCACCAGCTCGCGGATCTCCTCCGCCGAACGGTCGGGCTGCAGCAGGAGACTTTTCGCCGAATTGATCACCCGCTCGCAATGCAGGTCCAGATCCGGTGCCATGGAATCGAACGCGCGTGCACCGTCGAAAACCGAACTGGACATCCAGAACGCATGGTCCATGGCCGACAGGATGGGCAATCCGCCATCGTGCCATTCACCATCGCAATAGACCCAGCTCGACATGTCTTCACTCCCCGGACAAGGACATCACCCGCAACAGTGCCGCCACACATGGCTTTCACGGGGTCCGCCGCACATGGCTCTCATGGAACTAGCATGCGGTGACCGGGAGGGCGAGTCCACCGGACTGCCGTATGGCAGGGCCACACCCGTTGCTGGCGATGCGGATCATGCCCGTTGCCGCCGATACGGGCCATGCCCGTTGTTGCTGGCGATGTCGGTCGCGTCCGACGTCCGGCGGATCAGTAGAGACCGGTGAATGCGCGCGGCACGCCTTCGGCCGTCTGCCGGGTCTGTCCTTCGCTCGAGACGACCGCCGGGCTGGCGGGCCTCGTGACCTGCACCGGGACACCCCTGCGCTCGATCAGTTCGGATTCGACCACGTCCCAGTTGATCCTCGCCGCCGCGTCTCCGGCTTTGGCGACGATCCGGGCACGGATGTCCGGCGGCGGCTTGAGGCTGAAACTGTAGGTGGCCTCCAGTTCCTCGAGCTGGTCGGTATCCGGATGGGCCTCGAGGAAGAGTTCGCCATCCGACCAGCCGAGCTTGATCGGTTCGTTGACCACCCGCACCGGCGTGTCGGGCGAAACCTTGGCGAACAGGTCGGCGACCGATGCAGGATACATGCGGATGCAGCCGCGGCTGACCCTGCGGCCGACGCCGAACGGCTTGTTCGTCCCGTGAATGAGATAGGTCGGCCAGCCGAGATAGATCGCATGTTCGCCAAGGGGGTTGTCGGGGCCGGGAGGCACGACGGCCGGCAGCTCGGGGCGGTCGGCACGGGTGTCGGAGGTCGGCCTCCAGGTCGGTTTCTCGGTCTTGCGGATGACGCTGGTGGCTCCAACCGGCGTGCCGAAGCCCTCGCGGCCGACGCCGATGGCGTGAGTCTCGATCACATCGCCGCGGAAATGATAGAGGCGCAGCTCGGCGAGATTGATCACGATACCGCGCCGGTCGGCCTCCGGCAGGAGATGCGCCGTCGGCAGGACGACGAGACGCTCGCGACCCGGAACCCAGATGTCGACGCCGGGATTGGCGGCGGAGATTTCGAGGATTCCCAGATCATTGTCCTGGGCGACATCGAGCAGCGTCGAATCGCCGTCGGTCACATGGTAGCGGACCGAGCCGAGCAGGTCGCCGGCCACCAGCGCATGCGACGTCGATGCGAAGGACAGGGTCGATGCGAAAGACAGGAGCGCGACCACCAGAAACGTCAGGCTGACGGATCCCGCGAGACGGAACGGTTTACGGGTCGCAACGGCATGGCGCACGATCATGAACCTGTCACCTCGAACATGCTGGCTTGATGATGATCCGAAGACCGGGGATCATGTTCCGGTCGCCAACCCGAGGCGGGTTCCGGGCCACACCCGCCGACCACAGCCCCGCGACCGGGGCCCCCGCGGCTGGCGCTGCCCGAAGGAACGGCCCCCCGCCGGCAGGTTTCGGGAGTTCGAAAGGGCCTGCCGGAAAGGGGGGCGAACGAACCTACTTGCGCAGATTGGCGCGGAAGATGCGGTCGGCCTTCTCGCTGGCGACATTCGCATCCTCGGCAGCAGCCGCAGCGGCTGCGGACGCATCGGCAGCCTCGGCCTGGGCGGCGGTCGCCTTGGCGTCGGCACTCTCGGCAATGGCGCGAACGCTGGCGATCTCCGAACGCAGCTGGTCGATATCGCTCTGGCTCGAGCAGCCGCCGAGTGCGAGAACGGAGCCGGCAATGGCGAGCGTGGCGAGGGAAGAGACTTTCATCGGTTTTTTCTCCTTCGAGCAGGCAGTCCCAAAGCGCCCATCTACGGCATCCAGGACGGAACGAGACCGCCATTTCGGGCAGGTGACCGTCGAGCGCAACAGGATTATAGCGGTATGTACTCACAGTTGAAGTGCGCATTGTCGGATCAGGGCCGGATCTCGATGGGTGTGCCCGGGCGAACACTGTTCCAGATCACGTCCATTTCCTCGTTGGTGACGGCGATGCACCCTTCCGTCCAGTTGAACAGGTAGTGATTGGGACCCCAGTGCTCGATCTCGCTCGCCAGTCCGTGAACCATGATCGCACCGCCGGCGGAGCGGCCCATCCTGCGCGCCATCTCGACGTCGGCACGGTTGGGATAGGAGATGCGTATCGCCTTGTAGAAGCGCGAATCGCCCTTCCAGCTGTCCAGCCAGTACAGCCCCTCGGGCGTCCGGCCGTCGCCCTCGAAACGCTTGTCGCCGCGAGGCTCACGGCCGAGCGCTATGCGAAAGCTGTGCACCACGTCCCCCTTGCTGATCAGTTGCAGGACCCGCTTGCGCTTGAGCACGACGACGCGGTCGACCCGGCCGGTCCGCGCATGTCCGCGCGGCGCGATCCCGAAGATCGCGAGGGTGGCCATGAGGCCTGGCAGGACAGACCGTCTCTTCATCTCGAACCGGCTCCGCTTCTTGGCAGGGCGAATATGGCGCAAACAGGTTTATAACGGGTAAACTGCACGCCGACGCAATGCAGGTAAACTTCCGGTTCGCAAGGATCAAGTCATGTCACCGTGAACGGGCATCCCGGAAGACGCAGGCCGGAAGACGCGGGGAGCACGGCCGCGGCCGCCAACTGTCCGCTTTCCGGCGGGCGCACAAACGGCTATGACCACGGCATGAAGGATATCGAGGTCATCGAGGGAAATCCGTCCTCGCCCGTACTGTTGCTTTGCGATCACGCCGGCCATCGCGTGCCCGGAGGACTGGAGTTCCTCGGCATCAGCGAGGAGCAGCTGCACCGCCATATCGGCTGGGACATCGGTGCGGCGGCGGTGACCCGCAGGCTCGCATCGCGTTTCGGCGCCAGCGCGATCCTCGATCACGTTTCCCGCCTCGTCATCGATCCCAACAGACGGCCGGGTTCGCCCACATCCATTCCGGCGGTGAGCGATGGCTGTGTCGTTCCCGGAAATGCCGATCCGGAACGCCTCGAAACGGCGCGTCGGGTGAAGGACCATTTCCTTCCCTATCACCGTACGGTCGCCCGCCGGATCGGCCGGATGCGGCGTTCGGGGCGAATCCCGGTGGTGATCGCCGTTCACAGCTTCACGCCGCGCATGAATGGCGAGGACCGGCCCTGGCATGTCGGCGTCCTGTGGCGCGGCGATCGCCGGCTCTCGGCACCCGTGCTCGACGGCCTGCGCGCCGTTCCGGACCTCGTCGTCGGCGACAACCAGCCCTATTCCGGACTGCGCGAGCTTGGTTTCACGATGGCTTTTCACTGTCAGCGTACCGGCATTCCGCATCTGATGCTCGAGATCCGGCACGATCTCATCCGCGACGATGCCGGCGCCGACCGGTGGTCCGCTCTCGTCGGCGATGTCCTCGAACCATGCCTTGCCGATCCCGCCCTGTCGGGACTCCACGAATCATGTGAAAACGACAAGAACGGGATGCGAACGTCATGGCGGCACGCAAGCCTCTTCTCACCCTTGGAGTAGAGGAGGAATATCTGATCGTCGATCTCGAAACCCGGCTGCTGGCGACCGAGCAGCCGGCCGGGTTCATGGATCGTTGCCGCGAGGCGCTGGGCGACCAGGTCACGCATGAGCTGCTGCAGGCGCAGGTCGAGATCGGAACCTCCGTCTGCCGCAATGTCGATCAGATCCGCAAGGAGCTTGCCGGCCTGCGCCGCACCGTGTCCGACTGCGCGCGGGAGTATGGCTACGGTCTGATCGCCGCCTCGACGCATCCTTCCGCGAGCTGGCGCGACCAGAAGAGTGTCGACATGGAACGCTATCGCCTGCTCAGCCAGGATTTCCAGGCCATCGCCCGGCGGCTGGTGATCTGCGGCATGCATGTCCATGCCGGCATCGATGACGACGACCTTCGCATCGACCTGATGAACCAGGCGGCCTATTTCCTGCCGCATCTGCTGGCTCTCAGCACGTCCTCGCCCTTCTGGGAAGGCAACGACACGGGCATGAAGGCCTTTCGTCCGACCATCTTCGGCGATCTGCCGAGAACCGGACTGCCGGAGGAATTCCAGAGCTACAGCGACTGGCTGGACCTTCTGCGGATGATGGAGCGGACCGGCGTCGTCGACGATCCCACCAAGATCTGGTGGGACATGCGGCCGAGCGTCAAGCAGCCGACGCTGGAGATGCGGGTGTGCGACGTCTGCACCAGGCTCGAGGACGCGATCACCATCGTTGCCGTCTACCAGTCGCTTCTGGCCTTCCTGTTCGAACAGCGCGCGGGCAACCGGACATGGCGCCGCTATCGCCAGATCCTGCTCGAGGAGAACAAGTGGCGGGCACAGCGCTATGGCGTGTCCGGAACGCTCGCCGATTATGGTCGTTGCGAACTGGTGCCCATGGCCGACCTGATGGAGGAACTCAAGAATCTCCTGCGACCGCATGCCGATGATCTCGGCTGCCTCGCCGAACTGGAGAGGGTGAGCGGGATCCTGAGCAACGGAACGAGCGCGGACAGGCAGCTCGCCGTCTACTATGCTGCCATCGAGAGCGGCGCCGACGAACATGCGGCACGGCTGGCGGTCGTCGACTGGCTGCTGGAGGAATCGCTCGAAGGCGTGCCCGCCTGATCGCGAGCAGCGTGGAGGGGGCCTTGGGGAACAGTGACAGGGAAGAGGCTGATGTCGGATATCGATGACCGGACCCGGATCGAACTCGAGGCGGCCGCATTCAGGCGGCTCGTCGACCATCTGCGCGAGCGGACCGATGTGCAGAACATCGACCTGATGAATCTCTCCGGCTTCTGCCGCAACTGCCTTTCCAGATGGTACAGTGCTGCTGCCGGCGAACGCGGGATCGATCTGGACGAGAATGCCGCCCGCGAAATCGTCTACGGCATGCCCTATGCGGAGTGGAAGAAGCGCTTCCAGACCGAGGCGACCGCCGAACAAAAACAGGCCTTCGAAACCTCCCGTCCATCCGCCGGTCACTGAGACGCTTGTTTTTGCATCAATTTATCCAGTCAGAACAGTATGATCTGTCTGGATCGATGCACTAGAACTCGCGGGTGATGCCGATGATCATTCTTGCGCGTTCGTAGTCGTAGAGGTCGATATTCGACATGCGGCGGTCGAATTCGACGCCGATGACGGGGGTGAAGCCGAACACATCCAGCCGGCGGTTGCGCAGATTGATGGCGAGGCGCGGCGTGATCTCCTCGCGGCGGTCGTCGAAGGCCGCGGATTGCTTGTCGAAGCGGCGCAGCTGGATGCCCGGTTCGGTGTAGACGGTGAAGCCCTTGGGCAGTTCCACGAACCAGCCGAGCGCGAGGAACAACCCCCAGTTGCTCTCGGTCGCGGCGTCCGCGGTCTCCCGGTCGATGGCGACGACGCCGCGCAGGTAGCTTTGCGGGGTGAAGGCCCAGAGCGTCTGTTGCGAGAGTTGCAGGCGCGGGCCGTCGAGATAATCGGCCTCGTCATGATCCATGTGCAGATACTGGAACCCGATGCCGGCCTCCAGACGCGGTGTGAGGCGGGTGCTGGCATCGACGCGCGCGCCGATCGAGCGGCTGTAGTCGCGACTTTCGTACCAGCGCCGGCCAAGCAGCGCCGATGCCTGCAGTTCGGTGCCGCCACGCCGCCAGAGCGGACCCATGCGCATGTAGAGACTGGTGTCGTCGTACCGGCTCCCGTCATATTCAAGCCGGCGCAGGAAGGCGGCCTGACGGATGAGCAGGCTGTCATTGACGGGCACGTCGAACCGCCCGTTCAGGCGCATCTCCGCGCCGATGCCGCTCTCCTCGCGCGCGTTCTCGTCGAGGACGAAGGGAAGGCCGAGGATGTCGACGCTTCGGGTGTTGGGTGCTGCGTTGACGTTGGTGTCCGGTGCCAGCGCCAGATCGACCCCGACCGACCAGCGGCGGCGCGCACGCATGATGTCGAGAAAGCGGAGCACATTGTTCTGCACGTTCTCCGGCAGGTCGCCGGCCAGCGCGTAGCGGAACTGAAGGGTCGCCTTGGTGTCATCCTCGAGGAGAAAATAGACGCGCCCGAGTTCGAGGCGCACGCGCAGCGCGTCGGGCTCGTCGAGCAGGATCCGGCGATAGAGGCTCTCGGCTGTCTTCAGGTCGCCCTGGAGCTGGGCGAGCCGGGCGCGCGCGAAGCGTACGGACTGGATGTTCGCGCCAAAGGATTCGGCCTTGTCGAGCAGGGTGCCGGCCTCGGCGAGCAGGCCGCGGGCCATGAGCTGTTCGGCGGCGTCGACGAGACGGTCCGGTGCGGCGCGCGCGGCCTCCTCGTCCTCAATCACAACTCCCTGCGAACGGGCGGGAGTTTCCATGAAGAATGTCGCCGAAAGAAGCATGAGAGCGATCGCCGCGATCCGGCGTGGGTATCGCATTGACGGCATGAGGGATCAATTCCGGACTGTGATTATTCAACCAAGGGTTTACAAACATTGCCGCAGGAACTCAAGTGCCGGACGCCTGTTCAGGGCGCCGCGGGCGGTTCCGCCTCACTCGGTATGCCGGCGAGGTGGCGATAAACGGCGACCGCCCGGTTGATGTGCGATGCCTTCGCCGGCAGGAGCCAGGCGGGCAGGTTGGCGGAATTGCCGGAGAGAAGGTAGAAATCCAGCCCGTCCTCGCCGTTGCGCTCGACGGCCACGACCGAGCGCAGGGAGCCCACCGGCAGCACGGTCAGGCCCATCATGGTCGATGCGGTGACGTTCTCGAACGTTATCACGATTGCGTTCTCATCCCGACGCACCACCTCCATGCGCATCACGATCGCACTGAGCGGATCGGAATCGTCCTGCAGGGCAAAAAAGACGGCCCCCGTCACGAGCTCGCCCGGTGCGGGATCGGTACCGGCCTGCTCTGGATCGGGGCCGGAAAGTGCCTGCGTCTCGCTCACCAGCCAGCGCCATTCCTGCCTCGATTTCGACCAGTATCGAACCGTCTCGAGCGTGGAGAATGCGGCAATCCGGGCGATGACCTGATCGAGCGACGTGTTCGCCGGCGAGGCCCTGAGCGCCACGAGCGTTGCCGGCGGTGTCTCGAAACGCAGACCGAGGCAGGCGGGAAGGGCGTAGGCGGCGATGGCATCCGCCTCGTCGAGGACGATGACCGATGGTTCCGCCCCCGGTCCGGCGGATGCGGGCACCGCGACGTCGTCGAGACAGGCCGCTCCGGCCCCGGATGCGAGGAAGAAGAAGAGGAGAAACACGGCCGCCACTCTGGCGGCGCACCTCAAGCCTTGCGCGCTGGCGGCGCGCCTCGTCAAGCCTTGCCTGCGGAGCATCATGCGGACCCACCCTCCGCTGCCGGTGGCATCGTATTCGCCCGCGCGGGCGGCGGGCGGCGCCAGGGTTCCCGCTTGTACCAGCTGACGATGTAGGCAACGGCAATCACGCTCGCGAGCCCGACAATGTTGACAACGGCCCAGGTGAACATCGTTCTTCCCCACTCGTCAAGCACCACGCCGAGCACACGCGCGAACGCCATCGAGAAGAGGAAGGTGGCGAGCGCCTGCTGGCCGACCTTCTCCACCATCGACAACGGCCAGCGGCGCAGCCAGTGCTCGCGGCCACGAACTGCCAGGACGGCGAGATAGGAGAGCACGAGAATGTGCAGGAGGCGCAGCGGGTGCTCGTTGGTCTTGAAGATCGCCGCCTGGTCCCAGTAGGTCAGATCCTTGAGCCAGAGCGCATCGTGAATGGCCTGGAGTGTCGGATTTCCGACATAGATCTGCCAGCGGCTCACCGGCACGAGGACGAGAACGAAGACGATGCCGGCCAGCGCCAGCCGCCAGTCGGGTGGAGGCGGCCGGATCCAGCCGCGACTGAGCATGAATCCGGTGAAGAACAGGAGCTGCCACGCCAGCGGATTGAAGAACCACGGGCGGCCCGACCGGGGATCGGCGCTGAATTCGAGGTCGAGGATCCATGTCGCCGCGTAGAGGCCCACGCAGAACGCGATTGCCGCCGCCGTGTGCCATCGCTGGAGAAGGACCACCAGCGGCGTCATCAGCAGGATGACGAAATACATCGGCAGGATATCGAAATAGTTCGGCACCCAGGAAAAGGTCATCAGGCCGACGAGCGCCATCTCGGTATCGTCGACGAAGGCATTGATGCCGAGCGAGATGACATAGTTCTTGACCTCTTCGCCGACATACCAGGTCGAGAGCACCGAGATTGCGGCGATGCTCCAGAAAAGGCCGACATGCGCCCAGTAGATCTGCCAGCAGCGAAACAGGATGCGTCGCGTTCCGGTCCACCAGCCATGCCGCTCGAACGTGCCGCCGAAGGCGATGGCGGCGGCGAAGCCGGAGCAGAACACGAACATTTCCGCCGCGTCCGAAGGGCCGAAGCGTGCTGGAATGAAGTTGGACCAGTGATTGCCCGGAACATGGGCGACGAGAATGATGAGCATGGCGAAACCCCGCCACACGTCGAGGCGCGGATCGCGGACCGATCGGCCGGGGGCTGCGGCAGGACTGTTTGCTTGAGGCATGCTTCGTTCTGGGGTTAGTTGACTGCGGCGTTCACATGGCAAGCATCGCCGGGCGAGGCAAGCCCATGACGCAATGAACCACAGGATGGTGAGCCTCCGTGACACTCGACCTCTATCTTTTTCGCCATGGCGAGACCGTCTGGAACCGTCAGCGGCGTATGCAGGGGCACAAGGACTCGCCGCTGACGGCGCGCGGCGTCGCCCAGGCGCAGGCCTATGGCCGCACTCTTTCCGGCCTTTTGCGTGATCCGCGCGAATACGAGCTTCTGGCGAGCCCGCTCGGCCGGGCATGGCAGACGGCGGTGCTCCTTTGCGAGGGCATCGGCCGCGATCCCGGCGACATCCGCCACGACGATCTGCTCCGCGAGATGACCTGGGGTGACTGGGACGGCATGACCGCTTGCGAGATCGAGGCGCGGGATCCCCAATTGTGGCAGGCGCGGATCGACGACAGGTTCAATATCGCCCCGCCGGGCGGCGGCGAGTCCCAGCAGGACATCGTCGACCGGGCGTCGCGCTGGCTCGCGCAGATGGCCGGGCGCGGCAGAGTCATCGCCGTGTGTCATGGCGCCCTCGGGCGTGCAATCCGCTGCGCGTGGCTTGGCGAACCGGCGGAACGGATGCTGGAGATGTCGGAACCGCAGGACGCGTTCTTCCGTCTGGCCGCGGGTGACATCGAAGAGATCGCCTGTGTCGCCGCGAAGACGGAATGAACTGTCAACACGCTTTCAAAGTGAGCGGTGTGAGGTATTAAAAAACTATAACGATATTCTCCTTTTTCTATGTGTGCGCATGCGGTAGTGACGCCGGATGCGGATTCGAAAATGCCGAATTCCACAAGCCCTCAAAGATCAATTCGATGTCAGAATCATCAATGTTTCGTTTTCACCGGCCGGGTTGACCATCCATGCCGGAAATCTCGTTCTTCAACCCCTTTCTCTGGTCGCGTCGCCGTCCGGGCAAGTCATTGATCGCGGATGCCAGTCCGGTGACACCCCGGCTTTCGGGCCGGCCGCTGCGTCCGGACCGCGACGCCCTGCTAAAGATGGCGCGCGCCCTTCGCGAGGCGCGCAGTCTGCTCATGCGCTCGAACTGGGGCGGCGAACGGGTGGCTGCCGGATTGATGATGCCGGCCGTCGAGCCGGGGCCTCCTGCGGATGACAACCCTGTGACTTGCGCCCACACCATCCCCTTCAACCTGCTGTGCCGCGAGCTCGAGAACGACGATCTGCGGTTCTTCACGCGGCTCCTGCATCGCGCGGCGCAGATCCAGTCGAACTTTGCTTTCGAGGACGTCTTCCAGTTCAGCGACGCTCCTGCCACGCGGGCCGAGGACATCGTCAATCTCTACGACATGGCGCTCGCGCTGCTGCGTGACGAGACGCGGAACGTGGCCCTGTCCGCGCCGGACGGGCGCGCGGCGGAATGATGAGCAGTCGGCGGTTCAGTCGTCCTGCTGCGGCAAGTCCAGGTCGATCGTGACCGGGACATGGTCGGAGGGCTGGTCCCAGCCACGCGCCTCGCGGGTGATCGTGGCATCGCGCAGGTACGGTGCGAGCGCCGGCGACAGCCATATGTGATCGAGCCTGCGTCCGCGATCGGAGGCCGACCAGTCGCGTGAGCGGTAGCTCCACCAGCTGTAGAGCTTGCGGTCGGTCGGGATGATCTTGCGGATCGCATCGACGAAGCCGTGACTTTCCTGCAGCGCCGCGAGCTTCTCCACCTCCACGGGCGTGTGGGACACGACCTTGAGCAGCTGCCTGTGGCTCCAGACATCGTTTTCATGCGGTGCGATGTTGAGATCGCCGAGCAGGAGGATCCGCCGCCGGTCGTCGCTGTTGCGGGCGAACCAGTCGCGCAGCTCGTCGAGCATGTCGAGCTTGTGGCGGAATTTGGGGTTCTGCTCGATATCGGGGACATCGCCGCCCGCCGGAACGTAGAGATTGTGCAGTTCGATCCCGCCCGGCAGCCGGCATTCGAGATGCCGGGCCTCCTCCTTGCCGCACCAGTCGTGCGTGACCATGCCGTCGAGGGGAATGCGCGACAGCACCGCGACCCCGTGATAGGCTTTCTGGCCGTGCACGAGGCGATGCGTATAGCCGAGTGCCTCGAACATCTCGTGCGGGAAGAGTTCGGACGCGACCTTGATTTCCTGCAGGCAGAGAATGTCCGGATCGATCTCGTTGCGGATACGCTCGAGCATCGATTGACGCAGGCGGACGGAATTGGCGTTCCAGCTCGTTATGCGAAGGCGCAAACCATTCTCCCGGTGCTGCGGCGTTGATCGACGGAGCCGTCATTGCCAGCATGGGAGGAAGGGCGCAAGCGTCGAAGGGAGAACGGCGGGTCATGAGCAAACGGTTGCTGATTCTGGCGCATGCACCATCGGACAATACGCTCGCCCTGCGCGCTGCGGCGGCGAGAGGCGCGCGCTGCGGCGATGTCGAGGGCGTGGAGGTGGATGTGCGCGGGCCGTTCGACACGATGCCCGAACATGTCCGCGGCTGCGATGCGCTGCTTCTCGGAACGACCGAGAATCTCGGCTACATGGCCGGTGCGGTGAAGGATTTCTTCGATCGTTGCTATTATCCGTGCATGGACGCAACCGAGGCGCTGCCCTTCGCCTTTTATGTGCGGGCGGGGCATGACGGTACGGGAACGCGCCGGGCGATCGATAGCATCACCGGTGGCCTGCGCTGGAAGGCTGTCCATGAACCGCTCGTCTGCCGGGGCGCATGGAACGAGAATTTCCTTGCGCAGACCGAAGAGCTCGGTCTTTTCATGGCGGCGGGGCTGGAGGCCGGAATTTTCTGAGACGGTGCCTGCGGCGTTCGCGGCCTTTCCGGCCGGCCCCGTCGGTTCGACACGAAGCCAGGGGAGGCGTTTCGGTCATGCTGTCATCCAGTGACATCGAGTTCTATCATGAGAACGGCTACATTCTCGTCGAGGATGTGGTTGATCCGGCATTGCTTGCAGAGATGAACAAGGTGACATCCGAGTTCATCGAGGCGTCGAGGGAGATCACCGAAAGCGACGATGTCTTCGATCTCGACGAGGGGCATTCGCGCGAGACGCCGAAGCTGACGCGCATCAAGCTGCCGACCAAGCGTCATCCGGTTTTCGCCCGCGGCCTGCGCGAGAGCCGCGTTCCCGAGGTGCTGCGCGACCTGCTCGGCGAGAATGTGGCGTTGCAGACGAGCAAGCTCAACACCAAGGCGCCCGGCGGCGGTGCTGCCGTCGAATGGCACCAGGACTGGGCCTTCTATCCGTACAGCAATGACAGCCTGCTCGCCTGCGGGCTCATGCTCGAGGATGTCGGGCAGGACAACGGTCCGCTCATGGTCATTCCCGGAACCCACAAGGGACCGGTGCTCAGCCACCACAATTCGAGGGGCGAGTTCTGCGGCGCCATCGATCCGGACGATCCGCTGTTCGACATGGACAAGGCGGTGACGCTCACCGGCAGGGCCGGGTCGATGACCGTGCATCATGTGCGCATCCTCCACGGCTCGGCACCGAACATGAGCGACCGGGCACGGCGGATCCTGTTCTACGAATGCCATGCCGCCGATGCCTGGCCGCTGCTGGGTTCGGGAAGCTACATCCAGTCGCAGGGGCCGAAGATGCTGTGGGACGATTATCTCGAGCGCATGATCATCGGCCAGCCGAGCCTCGAACCGCGCACCGAGACCGTGCCCATCCGCCTGCCGCTGCCGCCGGCACCGGTCGGCGGCTCGATCTTCAAGACGCAGAAATCGGGAGGGGCGCGCAGTGCCTTCGCAACCTGAGGAACGGCCGCAGCCGGGTCTGATCGACCGGCCGCCGCAGATCGTCAATATCGGGCTCGAGCTGTTCGCGCTCGAACTCGAGGCCGCCGGGGCCACGGTCGTGCATGTCGACTGGAGCCCGCCGGCGGGCGGCGATCCCGAACTCGCCGACCTGCTGTCGAGGCTCGGCGCCTGAACAGCGTGGTGCCGCCCGCTGACACGCCGGCACTCCCGAAGGGCTCCGCTCAGCCTTCGTCGTGCCGGCGCAACGCCTCGCGGTGGAACATGAACAAACCGCTCGCGACGATGACGGCGCAGCCGGCGGCCATCCACAGATCGGGCATGTCACCGAACAGCCAGTAGCCATAGCCGATCGCCCAGATCAGCTGGGTATAGATGAAGGGCGACAGGATCACAGCACTCGCCATCGAGAGGGCGCGGATCAGGATGAGATGGCCCAGCACCGCCAGCAGGCCCATGCAGGCGAGCCCGCCCCACTGCAGCAATGTCAGCGGCTGCCAGTGAAACGGCACCACCAGCGACTGCGCGAGGGCGCCGATGGAGGCCATGTAGAACAGCATGGCGAGCGGCGTCTCGCTCGGCAGGCTGCCGATCATCCGGGTCAGGACCTGATAGAGGGCGAAACATGCGGCCGTGACCAGCGGCAGGACCAGCATCGGGTGAAAGCCGGCGAAGCCCGGCCGAATCACCAGCAACACGCCGAGAAAGCCCATGAAGATCGCCCCCAGCCGGCGAATGCCGACCCTTTCGCCCAGAAGCGGGATCGAGAGGAGCGTGACGATGAACGGCGAGGTGAAAGTGATCACATAGGCATCGGCGAGCGGCACCACGGTCAGCGCCGTAAAGAGGCACATCGTCGCCACGGCGACGAGCAGGCCGCGGACGATCTGCGTCTTCAGCCGCCTCGTCGCGAGCAGACCGGCGAGGCCGACACGGGGAACGAGCACCAGCAGCAGTGCGAACTGGAAGAAATAGCGGCCCCAGACCACCTGGACGACCGGCATGTCCTGCGAGAGGACCTTGGCGAGCGTGTCCATGCTGGCGAGAACGAACATCCCGAGCACCATGAGCCCGATCGCCACCAGCGTCCGCGAGCGCGAATCCCCCATGTCCTGCAAACGGCCGTTCCACCTCATGCGATGCTTGTCCGCGCATTTCCCGGCGAAGGCAACACGATCCGGCGCGGCGGACGGGCTTCATGTATCGTGGTTATCGGGAATTTCCTGAATTGTGTAGAATTTGGCCGCAGATCGCCCTGCCGCTCAGGCGGCTCTTTCGACCGGTGGCGGCATGACCATCGCCGCCCGTGCAGAACCTGCGAGTGGCCGGAATGGCGGGCCGGCGAGACCTGCGCGGCCGGGGCCGGCATGTTGCGCGGATATCGCCCGAACGGTCCCTTGACGGGTGTCCCGGAGCCTGTGCGCCGCGGCGTCTGCATCCGTTGCGGAGGCCGTGCCGGAAGGGGCCGGACCCGCGCCGTCATCGGCCGCGTCCGCTTCCCCGTCGCCCTGAAGGGGGCGGGCGAAATACGGATTTTGCGGGGAAGGTGCTGGACGAACCTTTCCTGTCGATGGCCGGCTGAAGGGTTCGCCTGCATGCCTTTCGGACTTGCGGCGCGCGGAGCGCCTGCGGATCGGCCGCGTCAGGAAATGGATCAGTATCAGAAGTTTCATCAGCGGATGATCCAGAAGCCTCACCGCGGTGTTCTCATTGAGTCCGCTGGCGCGCGCCGCTTCTCGCGGCGAACAGCCATCGGCCACGCGCAGGGCGAAGTCGCCAATGGCGCGCTTGATCGCGCAGAAACGGGGAGAGGTCTGGTCCATGGAGAAGTTATAGGAAATAGATCATATTTCGTGCAAGGTCTTTCGTATGCAATTTTATGGACAAGCGGGTGATATACGGTGGTCGTTCGTCCGATCATCGTCGGCCGGTCATTGTCGGAAGGCCGGCGGCGTCTCGCCGAGATCGAAGAACAGCCCGGTCATGATCGCGATCGCCTCGCGGGTGGTCGATGCGAGCAGATGTTCGTCGGGCCCGTGTTGCTTGCAGCCGCCATAGGAATGCGGGATCCAGATCACCGGCAGGTCGAGATTGCGGGCGAAGATCTCGCTCGGCAATCCGCCGGAGGCGTTGGGCATGAGATTGGGGCTTCGGCCGAGCGTCCGCTTCAGCGAGGCCATGCACCATTCGACCCAGGGATTTTCCGGATCGGTACGCCAGGCCGGGAAGAAATTGCGGCTGGCAGGGACGATCTCGACCTGTGGAAAGCCGTGTCTGTCGAGATGTTCCCGCAGTGCTGGCAGCAGGCGATGGCGGTCGACATCGACGGTATGGCGGATCTGGCAATGCGCCCGCGCGTCCGGTTGCACGCCGTTGACGGGATTTTCCGGGCGGCCGGTGACGAAGGCGAGGATGATGAAGCTCGTCCAGCCGAGCACCCGTTCGGCGACGGAACGTCCGGGTTCGCCCCAGTCGTCGGCAAGGACGAGCGAGGAATCGCCCGCGTCGCACACCGCGTTGCGCAGGGTTTCGGCGACCCGTGGCGGAATGGATTTCGGCAGCCATTCCTCGATCAGGATGCGCCCGCGCGCGGTGGTGATCGTCGCCAGCGCATGGGCAAGGATGATGCCCGGATCCTCGAGGATGCCGCCATAATGGCCCGAATGAACGCTGCCCTCGCGCAAATTCACCTGCAGGTCGAAGGTGATGCCGCCGCGATTGCCGAGGGTGACATCGGCGACATCCGGCTGTGTGCGCGGGCCGTCGCTGGCGATGAGGACATCGGCAGCAAGGAGGTCGCTATGGGCGGCGCAAAGCTCGTCGAGGCCGGGCGAGCCGATTTCCTCGCCGGTCTCGATGAGGAACCTGACATTGAAACCGGCCCTGCCGCGTTCAGCGAGCAATTGCGCGAGGGCCGCGATGACGATCGAGTGCTGCCCCTTGTTGTCGGCCGTGCCGCGGCCGTACCAGCGATTGCCGTCGATGGTGACCGCCCAGGGATCGAGGCCGCTGCTCCACTGCTCACTGATACCGCGCACGACATCGCCATGGCCGTAGGTGAGGAGGGTAGGAAGATCGGGATCCTCGATCCGGCTTGCGACGAGGAACGGCCCGCCGCGCGGATCGGGATTGTCGAGGATGCGGTTCTCGAAGCCGAGTGCCGCGAATGTCGGTGCCATCTCCCCGGCGAGATAGCGATGGAGCTCGCCCTTGCGGCCTTTCTCCTGACTTTCCGTCGGGATCGCGATGCGCCGGCGAAGGTCGGCAAGGAAGTCGCCCCTGTCGAAATGGGCGAGCGCCCGTTCGATCACCCGTTCGCGTGTTGCGGTCGACATGCGCCGGTCTCCCCCTCTGGTACCCCATCGTCGTTCAGTGAATCCGCAACGGGGCGGGCGTTGTCAATCGGAGCGGGTCGCGGCACCGATGACGAAGCCGCCGCCGGCGACATCGACCCGGCTTCCGGAGACGAAGGACGCCTCGTCGCCGAGAAGCCAGACGGCGGCGGCAGCGACCTCTTCGGCGCGCCCGAGGCGGCCCATGGGGATGGTGCCTGCCACCGCCGCCCGGCGTTCGGCATCGGTCCTCAGCGCTCCCACCATGTCGGTGTCGGTAACGCCCGGACGAACGGCATTGACGCGGATTCCCTCGCGCGCGACCTCCTTGGCGAGGGCGATGGTGAAGAGATCGACAGCGCCCTTGGATGCGGCATAGTGCGTCGAGCCGGGCCGGCCGCCGGACGATGCCGCCATCGACGAGATGTTGACGATCGCGCCGCCCCGGCCGCCATTTGCCTGCGACATGCGCCGGACGGCCTCGCGACATGAGATCATCAGGCCGAAGACATTGACCTGCAGCAGCCGGGCGAGGGTGGCCGCATCCGTCTCCTGCACGCTCATGTGCGAACTCAGGCCGG
>JAGREZ010000374.1:7439-8406 GCA_020446285.1 Geminicoccaceae bacterium | reverse complement strand
ATATCTAACGCAAATTGAGCCTTTCCAATATCGGGGCGATCGCCGTTCCCTCGCCATGCGCCAGCTTTCACCGCGTCGTCCCGGTCGGTTGAACAGCAATAGGCGTGCCAAATGCCGAAATTCTAACATCCACAAGAAAAGGCCATCATGTGGAGAACAAAAAATCAATGGGATCGAAAACACATTTGCGGCATATATTGTAGAATTTCGCTTAAATGGTTCACTGATCCGGAATTCGGGCAGCCTTTCCGGATTGATTTATTTCTCTTTTAACATAGACTGGCGACAAGAAATTTTCGCTTACTGAGGTCAATTGACAGTGATTCATATGGAAGCTGCTAATTGCCCGTTCCCTGCAAATGGAAACGCAACGGGCGAATGAACGGGAAACCCGTCAGAACGTGCAGGATTGAAATCTGTAAGATATCTCGACGGAATCCGAAGCGCGATCCGCGGGGATCAGCGATTCTCCCTGAGGCAGCGGAACAGGGCTTCCTGCAGGGCGTCGGCGAATGCGACGCGGTCCTCGGGCGTGAGGAACTGCCCGATCTGCAGTCGCCGGCCATGGCTGCGGATGACGACAAGGCTCTTTCTCGTCGGCGGACGGTCGATCTCGACCCGCGCCCAGTAGGGCTCGAAACGCCATTGTTCGGCCTTGCCGGCACCGTCGACCGCCTCGACATGCAGCCCGTCCTCGTCGATCCACACCCGCTGATGGCGTTTCGCCTCCCTTTGCGCCCAGCGGAAGGCGAGGTAGAGAAGGACGAGATCGAGGCCGAGAAATCCCGAGACGGGCCAGGCGCCGATGGCGATGAACAGGGTCGACATCCCGGTGATCATGACGCTGACGCCCGCCATCAGGAGCACGAAGGTCCGCGCGCTGACGGGCTGGTTGGGATAGAGTATGGCGTCGAAACGCCAGTCGTCGTTCGGCTCGCTCAATCGGGCATGTCCGGCGGATGAGGGG
>JAGREZ010000374.1:4164-7380 GCA_020446285.1 Geminicoccaceae bacterium | reverse complement strand
ACAGGCAAGGCGGGAGAGAGGCGGATGCGCAAGGCGGATATCGAGACGTTCTTCTCGAGGCTCGAGGCGGGCAATCCGGCGCCGCGCACCGAGCTTCACTACCGGGATCCGTTCACGCTGCTCGCAGCCGTCATGCTTTCCGCCCAGGCCACCGATGTCGGCGTCAACAAGGCGACCGCACGGCTCTATGCCGAGGCCGCGACGCCCGCGGCCATTCTCGCACTCGGCGAGGAGCGGGTGCGCGAACTCATCAGGACGATCGGTCTCTATCGCAACAAGGCGAAGAATCTCGTCGCACTCTCGCGCATGCTCATCGAACGGCATGGCGGCGAGGTTCCGCGGGACCGCGCGGCGCTCGAAGCCCTGCCGGGCGTGGGGCGGAAAACGGCGAACGTGGTGCTCAACGAGGCTTTCGGCGAGCCGACCATCGCGGTCGACACGCACATCTTCCGGCTCGGCAACCGCACCGGCCTCGCTCCGGGCAAGACCCCCCGCGAAGTCGAGGACGGGCTGCTCGCGGTCGTGCCGAAGGCCTATCTCAAGGGCGCGCATCACTGGCTGATCCTGCACGGACGCTATGTCTGCAAGGCGCGCAAGCCGGATTGCGCCGCATGTTCCGTGCGTGACCTGTGCGGCTTCGACGCCAAGACCGCCTGATACGACCGTTCAGAGCGGATCGAAACCGCCGAGCAAGCCATCTGGTGAGAGAAAGGCGCCGGTCAGCCGGCGCTCGGCCTTGCGCATGCGCCAGTCCAGCATGGCCTGCGCGCGGGGCAGGATGAACTCCGGATCACCGACCGGCCGGGTCCAGCCGGGATCTGCCGCAAGGTCGAAGGCGAGCGGTGGCAGCCCGGAGAAATGGACATAGGCCGAGGATGCGTCGAGGCGGACGGCAAGGCCGCAATGCTCGTCGTCGAGGCCGAGTGCGTGCCGGTGACGCTGGCCCTCCGGATCGCGGAAATCATGCTCGTAGCAGACCGCATCGCGCCAGTTCGCGGGCGCTTCTCCCGTTGTAAGAAAATTCGACAGGGAATGACCGTCGCATTGTCGCGGGACGGGCAGGCCGAGCGTTTCGAGAATGGTCGGCATGAGATCGACATGCTCGGTGAACGATCCGACGCGAATGCCGCGGGCAGCCTGCCTGCCGGGATGGCGCACGATCAGCGGCACATGGAAGGCTTGAGGGTAGAACCCCGATTTTCCGATCATGCCGTGATCGCCGAGCATCTCGCCGTGATCGCTGGTGAATATGACGAGCGTCCGCTCATCCTCGCCGCTGGCCGCGAGCGCGTCGAGGATGCGGCCGAGATGATGGTCGACCTCGCTCATCAGGCCGAGATAGATGGCCCTGAGCTCGCGCACGCGCTCCGGAACGAGGCCCGCCGGACTGCCGAAGACCCGCCCGAGCCAGCCGCCATAGGGTGTTTCGAGATGGTATCGAAGCCAGGGATGGAGCCCCGATCGCTCCCGCGGGTCGATCGGGGGTGGCATCGGAATGTCGGCGCGCGGGTAGAGCGTGTGCCATGGTTCCGGCGCGATCCATGGTGGATGCGGGTGAATGTAGGAGAGATGCGCGAACCAGGGAGAGTCGTCGCGCCGTCCGGCGTGCCATTCGAGGAACCTGTCGGTCAGGAACGCGGTTTCGCTCCTGTCGGCGGCGAAGGGAGCGGGCGCGCCGAAGTCACCGCTGTAAACTTCGTCGACATTCGCACCCTCGCGTCCGATATGCGTCATCCAGGCTTCCATGGCCTCGTCGAGTTTCAACTCGAAGCGGAACCCCGGCAGAAGCCCCTCGTAGGTTCGAAGTCTCGGGTCGTCGGCATCCACCGTGCGTGGATCGATGCTCGTGTCGGTATAGCCGAAGAGAACCGGATCGTAGCCACCGCTGCGGGCGATCTGGGCGATGGTCCGGTGGCGATGATCGAGCGGCGTGCCGTTCGTGATCGAGCGGTGATTGAAGGCATAGAGCCCGGTATAGATCGAGGCTCGCGCGGGGCCGCAGGGGGTGGCCTGGCCGAAATGGCGGGAGAACCATGCGCCGTCGCGGGCAAGGCGGTCGAGGTTCGGGGTCGATAGAAGCGGATGCCCGGCCATCGCCAGATGGTCGCCGCGCCATTGATCGGCAGTGATGAACAGGCAATTCATGGCCATCGCCCGGATGCTCCCTTCGCATGACGGTCGAACCGGATCCCGCCGGTTCGCCGGCAGGGCTATCACGACACGGGGCCTGCTTGAAGATGCAAGCGTGCGCGGTGGCCGGGTGCTGGTCCGGCGGCGAGGGGAGGGGGAAACCATGGGCGAGGCGATGCGGCGGATTCGCCGGGGATCCGCAATTTTTGACTCGCCAAGCCGGATCAACCCAACTATTCCTTCCAAAGCGCTTTGGAAACCGACGCCAGAAGAGAAAGGGAGGGCCATGAAAGCTCCGCTTGCAACGAGCATCCTCGCGCTTGCCGCCGTGAGTGTCGCCGCCGGAGCGGCGACCGCCGCCGAGCTCGCCATCGTCAGCGGTGCCGTGGGCAATGACATCCAGGAACTCCGCCGCCAGCTCGACGTCTTCCAGGAGCGCACCGGGCACACGGTCGAGATCGTGACCATGCCGCCCTCGACCAGCGACCAGTTTTCCCAGTACCGCCTGTGGCTCTCCGCGCAGAATGCCGATATCGACGTCTATCGCACGGACGTCATCTGGGCGCCGCAGCTCGCCGAGCATCTGGTGGATCTCACCGAGGCGGCGGCCGATGTGACCGGCGAGCATTTCCCGGCGATCATCGAAAGCCAGACCGTCGACGGCAAGCTCGTCGCATTGCCGATGTTCACCGATGCGCCGGCGCTCTACTACCGCAAGGACCTGCTCGAGAAGCATGGCCGCTCCGTGCCGTCGACCTGGGCCGAGCTCGAGGAAACCGCGAAGGCGGTGGTCGAGGCCGAGGGCAGCACCGATCTCTTCGGTTTCGTCTTTCAGGGCGCCGCCTATGAGGGGCTGACCTGCGATGCGCTCGAATGGGTCAAGTCGAATGGCGGCGGTCAGGTGGTCGAGGCCGACGGCACGATCTCGGTCAACAACGAGAATGCGGCGGCCGCGCTGGAGATGGTGAGGGGCTGGATCGGCACGATCGCGCCCGAGGGCGTGCTCGGCTACAAGGAAGAGGACAGCCGCGGCGTCTGGCAGACCGGAAACGCGGTGTTCATGCGCAACTGGCCCTATGCCTATGC
>JAGREZ010000374.1:0-3940 GCA_020446285.1 Geminicoccaceae bacterium | reverse complement strand
TACAAGGATGCGGACATCCTCGACAAGCAGCCGGTCATCGGCAAGTGGCTGCCGATCTTCGAGCAGGCCGTGCCGCGTCCCTCCGCGCCGACCAAGGGCAAGTACAACCAGGTCAGCCAGGAATTCTGGACGGCCGTGCACAACACGCTCTCGGGCAACGGCTCGGCGGCCGACAATCTGGCCGAACTCGAGCGCAGCCTGAAGCGCGTTCGCCGCTCGGGCTGGTAGTCGCCCGCTCGCCGGGTTTCATCCGCATCCCAGTCAGGTCCATGCGGGAAGAGTCATCTTCCCGCAGCACCGCCTGCATACTTCATGAAAAGCCGGTCCGCCGTGAACGGACCGCGTTCGGGGAAGGCCATGGCCGGTAAAACACAACTCACCCGGGAAAAAACCGCGGCAGCATGGCTGTTCCTGTTGCCGATGATGCTCATACTTGCGGTCGTCGCCGGCTGGCCACTTCTGCGCACGATCTATCTCGGCTTCACCGACGCCCGTCTCTCGAGCATCGCCAGCGCCCAGTGGATCGGCTTCGAGAACTATCTCTTCTATCTCGACTATGGCGAAGGCGACGGCGAATGGATCGGGCTTCTGGCCGATCCCACATGGTGGCGGGCGGTTTGGAACACCGTCATCTTCACCGTCATTTCCGTCACCCTCGAAACAGCACTCGGTCTCGTCGTGGCGCTGGTGCTCAATGCCGAATTCGCCGGCCGCGGGTTCGTCCGTGCCGCCATTCTCGTGCCCTGGGCCATTCCCACCATCGTTTCCGCCAAGATGTGGGCGTGGATGATGAACGACCAGTTCGGCATCCTCAACGACATCCTCGTGCGGATCGGCTTCATCGGCGAACCGATCGCCTGGACGGCCTCGCCCGACACGGCGATGATCGCGGTGATCATGGTCGATGTGTGGAAGACGACGCCCTTCATGGCGCTGCTCATCCTCGCCGGCCTGCAGATGGTTCCGGGCGACATCTACGAGGCGGCGAAGCTCGACGGCGTGCATCCGGTCAAGACGTTCTTCAAGGTGACACTGCCGCTGATCCGTCCGGCGGTCATGGTGGCGGTGATCTTCCGCGCGCTCGACAGCCTTCGGATCTTCGATCTCATCTATGTGCTCACACCGGGGACCGAAACCACCAAGACGATGTCGGTCTATGCCCAGGAACATCTCTTCGCGTTCGACAATTTCGCCTACGGCTCGGCCGCGTCGACGCTGCTCTTCCTGATCATCGCCATCATCACCATCGCCTATATCAGGATCGGCCGACTCAATCTCGGGGGAGACAAGTGATGGCCCGCAACCCCTTGCACCTGCTCGGCCTCTGGGTCCTGATCATCGCCATCGCGGTGTTCGCGCTCTTCCCGTTCTATTATGCTGTGATCACCTCGTTCAAATCGGGATCGCAGATCTTCCGGATCGACTATCTGCCGGTGGCGTTCGACTGGGACAATTACATCAACGTGATGACCCAGGGGAGCTTTGCGCGAAACCTCCTGAACTCCGTTCTCGTCTCGGCGGTCACCGTCGCCATCTCGCTGCTTCTCGCCGTCACCGCCGCCTATGCGCTTGCACGGGTACGCTTTCGCGGGCGGGCCGTTCTCCTCTTCACCATCCTTTCGGTGTCGATGTTTCCGCAGATGGCCGTTCTTGCCGGCCTGTTCGAGATGATCCGTGCCATGGGGCTCTACAACACGCCCTTCGCGCTGATCTTCTCCTACATGATCTTCACGCTGCCCTTTACCGTGTGGGTGCTCACCACCTTCATGCGCGACCTGCCGGTGGAACTCGAGGAAGCGGCGATCGTCGATGGCGCGAAGCCCTGGCAGATCATCTTCAAGGTGTTCATGCCCTTGATGTGGCCGGCGCTGGTCACGACCGGCCTGCTTGCCTTCATCGCCGCATGGAACGAGTTCCTGTTCGCGCTCACATTCGTGTCCAATGACAGCCAGCGCACGGTTCCGGTCGCCATAGCGCTCCTGTCGGGCGCCTCGGAACAGGAGATCCCCTGGGGGCCGATCATGGCGGCATCCGTCATCGTGACGGTTCCGCTCATCGTTCTCGTCCTGATCTTCCAGCGCAAGATCGTCGCCGGTCTGACCGCCGGTGCGGTGAAGGGGTAACGTCTTGCTCGAGTTCGAACCCTCGATCCATCTTTCCCCGAAGGTCGGCAAGCGTGACGATCTCTGGTGGAAGGGGGCGATCATCTACCAGATCTACCCGCGCAGCTTCGCCGACAGCGACGGCGACGGCATCGGCGATCTGCCGGGTATCACGGCGAGGCTCGATCATGTGGCGGGCCTTGGCGTGGACGCGATCTGGATCTCCCCGTTCATGCGCAGTCCGCAGGCCGATTACGGCTATGACGTCTCGGACTATCGCGACGTCGATCCGATGTTCGGCACGCTCGCCGATTTCGACCGCCTCGTCGAACGGGCGCATGCTCTCGACCTCAAGGTCATGATCGACTTCGTGCCGAGCCATACCTCGATCGAACATCGGTGGTTTCGCGAGAGCCGCGCGTCGAGGGACAATCCGAAGGCCGACTGGTATGTCTGGGCGGATCCGAAGGAGGACGGAACGCCGCCCAACAACTGGCTTTCCGTCTTCGGCGGTGCCGCCTGGGAATTCGACACGGGGCGCGGGCAGTATTACCTGCACAATTTCCTCAGGCAGCAGCCCGATCTGAACTTCCACAATCCCGAGGTGATCGAGGCACTGACGGAGGAAGCGCGGTTCTGGTTCGAGCGCGGTATCGACGGGTTTCGCATCGATGCGATCGATTTCGGCGTGCACGATCCCGAACTGCGCGACAATCCGCCGAGGCCGCCGCAGCGCGACCAGCATGGCGCGACGACACCCTTCAACATGCAGTACCAGCTCTGGAACAAGGCCCGGCCCGAGCTTTGCGAGAAATTCTTCAAGCCGGTCTTTCGCATGAGCGAAGCCTATGGCGCGGTCTGCCTGCTCGGCGAGATCAGCGGCGACACCTCGCTGCAGCGCATGGCGGACTACAGTTCCGGCGGCGGGCTGGACATGGCCTACAGCTTCCAGCTGCTTTCCTGCACGCTCGCGGAGGTACGCCAGCATGTCGAGGAAGCCGAGGCCTGTCTCGGCGATGGCTGGGCCTGCTGGGCGTTTTCCAATCACGATTGCTTCCGTTCGGCGACCCGCTTCGGCGGCAGGAACCCGGATGACCGCCTGCGGCGGATGATCCCCCAGCTTCTCTGTTCCCTGCGCGGCTCCATCTGCTTCTATCAGGGGGAGGAACTCGGGCTCGAGGAAACCGAACTCACCTACGAGCAGCTTCAGGATCCCGTCGGCAAGACCTTCTGGCCGGCGAGCAAGGGCCGTGACGGCTGCCGCACGCCCATGCCATGGCAGACGCAGGCGGAGCATGGCGGTTTCACCAGCGGAACGCCCTGGCTGCCCGTGGGTCCCGTCAATCAGGCGCTCGCGGTCGACCGGCAGGATGGGGATCCGGATTCGGTTCTCAATGCCACACGCGCGTTCCTGCACTGGCGAAAGCGGCAGGAGGCGCTGCGCACCGGCGACATGGCATTCGTCGATGCGGGCGAGGGACTGCTCGTCTTCAGCCGCCGGACGGCCGCACAGTCGCTCCTGTGTGCATTCAACATCACCGACAGCGAACGGCAGTTCGAGCTCGATGCGATCGAGGGCGATGCCGGCTGTCCGACCGCAACCGGGGAACGTGCCGGCCATCGGGTGACCCTGCCCGCCTATGGCGTGTTCTTCGCAACCATCACCGATGCCAGCTGACGTCAAGCGTGACGGGAGGATAGAAAAGAATGGCCTCGATCAAGCTCGAACAGGTCAAGAAATCATTCGGCAATGTGCACGTCATCAAGGGCGTCGATCTGGATATCAAGCCGAACGAGTTCATCGTCTTCGTCGGCCCCTCGGGCTGCGGCAAGTCCAC
>JAGREZ010000373.1 GCA_020446285.1 Geminicoccaceae bacterium | reverse complement strand
ATATCTAACGCAAATTGAGCCTTTCTCAAACATTACCGTCGAGTGTTCTCTCGCTTCGACAAATTGGCCAGAAGATATCTCGCATTCGTTCATATCGCTGCCACTTGCATCCTCTTGCGGTAGAATCTCAACAGAACCTAGAAACGCGGGACGAGCATTCCGGCGTCGGCGGAGATGGTCTGACCGGTCGTGTAGGGCAGTCGGCCGGTGGCGAGGGTGGCGACGATGCGGCCGATCTCCTCGGGCTGGCCGACACGGGGAAAGAGGGTGAGGCCGGCTTCGGCGCGCTCGCGGTAGCTGTCGATGACCGGAGCCGTCATCTCGGTGGCGATGAGTCCGGGCTGGACATCGTAGACGGCGATGTTTTCGGGACCGAGTCGTGCGGCGAACAGTTTCGAGACCATCGCGGCGGCGGCTTTCGAGGCGCAATATTCGCCGCGCGGCAGGGCCACCGCCGAGGCATTGGCCGAGGTGATGTTGACGATGCTGTGGAAGCGGTCGGGGTCGCGTTCGCGGGAAAGCAGCCGTCTGGCAAAGGCTTGCGACAGGAAGAACATCGCTTTCGTATTGATGGCCATGCAGCGGTCGAAACTCTCCTGCGACGCATCGAGCAGGTCACCGCGTGAAAGCACACCGACGCCGGCATTGTTGACGAGCGTGGTGAGCGGCCCGAGTTCGGCCTCGACCTCTGCGAGCGCCGCATCATGTCCGCCGATGGAGGCGACATCGAACGGCGCGCGCATGACCCGCGCACCGCTGGAACGGATACGGTTTTCGGCGGCTTTCAACTCCTTGCCGTCCACCGGGCCGTTGAGGGCGATGGCGAACCCCTCGCCCGCGAGCGCGGCTGCGATGGCAAACCCGATGCCGCGTGACGAGCCAGTGACCAGTGCTGCAGCGTGCGTGTGGCCAGCGCTCATGCCCGCGCTCCCTTCTTCATCAGTTCGCGGGCGATGATCATGCGCTGGATCTGGTTGGTGCCCTCATAGATCTGACAAATCTTGGCATCGCGATAGAGTCTCTCGACCTCGAAACCCCGGATATAGCCGGATCCACCGAAAACCTGCACCGCATCCGCCGTCCGCGCCACCGCCATGTCACCCGCAAAGCACTTGGCCATCGAGCAGGCCATGGTGGCGTCCTCGCCGGCATCGATCTTCGATGCGGCGCTGTGGACAAGCAGACGCGCGGCCTCGATATCCCTCGCCATGTCGGCGAGCAGCCATTGCACGCCCTGGAATTCGGCGATTTCGCGACCGAACTGGCGGCGTTGGCCGGCATAGTCGACGGCCGCCTCGAGTCCCGCCTGGCCGATACCGACGGCAAGGGCGGCGATGCCGACCCGGCCCTTGTCGAGTACGCTCATCATCATGTGGAAACCCCGCCCCTCCTCACCGAGAAGGGCATCGGCCGGAAGGCGCACGGAATCGAAATGCAGCGCGCCGACCTGACTGGCGCGCTGCCCCATCTTCGATTCCTTCGGTCCGCGCGAGACGCCCGCCGCATGGAGGTCGACGATGAAGATGGACATGCCGCGATGACCGGCATCGGGATCGGTGCGCGCAAGGACGAAGCCGACATCCGCAACCGGAGCGTTATGGATCCAGATCTTGCCACCATCGAGGATCCAGCCCTCGCCATCGCGGCGCGCACGCGTGCGGATGCCGGAGACATCCGTTCCGGCCTCGGGTTCCGTGATGCAATAGGAAACGAGCTTGCGCATTGCCAGCACATCGCCAAGCAGGCTTTCCTGCTGCGGTTTCGTCCCGTGTCGATGCAGGAGCGTGGATATGAGCTCGACCAAACCGCACTGATCGGCAATCGACGCATAGCCGCGCGAAAGCTCTTCCATCACGACGGCATAGGCAAGCGTATCGAGCCCGGGCCCGCCAAGTTCCTCGGGCAGTGCTATGCCGAAGAGCCCGAGAGAAGCCATTTCCTCGTACAGTTCGCGCGGGAAGCGTTCCTGACGGTCGAGCGTCTCCGCCACCGGACGAATGACATCATCGGCAAACTGCCTCGTCATGTCCCTGATCTGCAGATGTGTATCGGAAAGGTACATCCGTCGTCGCCCCGTCCCGCTGGAGTTTTTATGTAACCATTTGGTTACTTGTAGGGGCCGGGTATCGCTGCGGTCAAGGGTGATTATCGCCGGATCCCCGGATCGCGCGCTTGCACCGGCGTTTCGGGCGGCGCATATAACCATATGGTTACAAGATGAACGCCGGTTGAAAATACGAAGGGGAGGAACGGTATGCAGCCAGACAGCAAGCGGAAATTCGGCAGGGTCGATCTCGAAGTCACGGCCTTCAGTTTCGGAACGGCGCCGGTCGGCAATTTCCAGCGCGAGATCGATGAGGAAACCTCCGATGCGATGTTCCAGCACTCGTGGGATGCCGGCATCCGTTATTTCGATACCGCACCGATGTATGGCCATGGTCTCTCGGAGCTTCGCACCGGCCAGTCGCTTCGCTGGAAGAAGCGCGACGATTTCGTACTCTCCACCAAGGTCGGGCGGGTGCTGAAGCCGGCGAAGCGTTCCGGCATCGCCTATGCGCCATGGACCAATGCCGGACCGTTCGAGATCCGTTTCGATTACAGTTACGATGGCGTGATGCGCTCGTTCGAGGACAGCATGCAGCGCCTCGCCCTCGAACGCGCCGACATTCTGTTCATTCACGATATCGACCGGTTCACCCGTGGCGCGGATCAGCCCGGAGTCTTTGCCGAGGCCATGGACGGTGCGTGGAAGGCTCTCGAACGGTTGCGTTCCGAGGGAACGGTCAAGGCGATCGGCGTCGGTGTCAACGAGTGGGAAGTGTGCCAGGCGGCACTGGAAACGCACGATTTCGACTGCTTCCTGCTTGCCGGCCGATACACGCTGCTCGAACAGGAGTCGCTCGACACCTTCCTCCCCATGTGCGTCGAGCGCGGTGCGGCCGTGGTCATCGGGGGCGGTTTCAATTCCGGCATCCTCGCAACGGGTGCCGTCGATGGTGCCAAATACAATTACAGCCCGGCGCCGCCCGCGATCATGGAAAAGGTGCGGCGGATCGAACGCGTCTGCGCCAGCCATGACGTGCCACTTGCCGCCGCGGCGCTGCAGTTCGTCACCGCCCATCCGGCGATCCCGACCTTTGCCGCCGGAACGCGGACCGTGGATCAGCTCGAGCGCAATCTCGCCTGGTTCAGCCATCCGATCCCGGCCGACTTCTGGGCCGAACTCAAGGCGGAGGGACTGTTGCGCGAGGATGCCCCCGTCCCCAAGTGAAGCGTGCGAACCGGTCGGAGTGGAATGCTCCCCTCTGACCGGCCAAACGGAGTGGCGTTGGATCAGGCGGCGAGCGTGGTTGCCCGCTGGCGGGCGTTCTCCGCGGCCTGCTTTTCGCCGGCGGCGTCGAGGATGGTTGCGAGCTTGTTCCAGTTGAGCCCGTTGTCCGCACGCGCGGCTATGCGTTCCTGCGCGAGAAGACGTGCATTCGGCCAGTCGCCGGCGCGGATGGCCGCCTCGAGCAGCAATTGATGGAACAGATCGCGTTGTGCCCAGCTTCCGCCGATGGGCTGCAGGGCCGCGCGCAACGGCATGAGCAGGTCGACGCAGGCCCGGAAGTCACCCTCGTAATAGGCTTTCGTCGCCCGGACCACGGGCAGCAGATAGGGGCCGGTCATCTCGGCCACATAGGATGACGGCTGTGTTTGCAGCCTTTCGAGCGACTCCACATAAGCCTCGGCTTCCGCCGTTCGCCCGGTGCGCGCCAGCGGAAACATGGTGTGGGCATCGGTGAAGGCCATGACGTGATCGTCGATCCAGCCGGTCGAGCGCTCGGCGAGGCGCTCCCAGCGGTCACCCACATCCACTCCCTGGAATTCGAGCCGTGCCAGGAGCGACGGCGCATTCATCATGTCGGTGGAAACGAAGCGCTCGCCCGGACGAATATGTGCGTCGTAGAGATTCAGCACCTCGTCGAACGCACCGTTCTCGATGGCGAAGAGTGCCCGATGCCACCAGAGATGCGCCTTGAACGGGCCGCGATCATTCCAGTGATCGTGGGGATGCGCGAGCCACGAACGGCCCTCGTCGGTGCGCCCCTGCATTTCCAGCACATGCGCGACCGCATGGATCGCCCACATATCGTCGCCATTGCGCTCCACGGCCTCGCGCCCGCAATGCTCGGCGCGCCGGTACTCGCCACATTCCTCGAAACCGAAGGCGAGCATACCGAGCACGAAGCCGTAACCGGGCGTGCTCTCGTCCCAATGCTGCACGGTCGCACCCACCACCTGACGCATGTAAGGTGCGGCTCCCATCCAGAAATTCTGGAAATGCAGGCTGCGCAGGGCGAGGATATCCAGCGGCCAGCGGGCGATGATGGTCTCCCAATGCCGCGAAGCCTGACGCAGATCGCCCCGCGCCCAGGCAAGCAGCGCCCGTTCATGCAGTTCCTCGCGCGGATTGCGCGGCGTTTCGAGCGCGTCGATGGCGGCGAGCTCCGCATCGATCATCGGCCTCACCGTGTTCGTTCCCATCAGGAGCAGCGCGCCGGCACGAAGGATCCTCGGCATCAGGAAAGCCGGATCCGCCTCGATCGCCCGCTCGATCAGCCCGCCGGTATCGGCCCGGTATTCGAGGAAATGCTGCACGGCTTCATCGAATGCGGCAACCGCCTCACCGCTCCCGGTCCCCAGCTCGAGTCCCCGCATGTCGCTGCGCATGTTTGCCTGCTCCCCCGTGTTTCAGCCGGTCCCCGGCCAGTGGCAGATTCCCCGGGCGGGCGCTCCCATGCGTGCAAGCCTGGAATCGATCTGCCCCGAAAGCCTGAATGACCAGCTCCAGAACCATGCTCACGACTAGCATGAAGAAGAGCGAGGTGCCAAAGGCGGAAAGCACCATGAACTCGAAAAGGAACAGCAGTGCAAGACAGACACCGGCGACGAGGAACGGCGTCGACACGACCACACCGCCTCCCCGGCGGAACGAGGATATGGCGAGCAACAGCAGCGATCCGAGCAGCAGGCAGTCGCCCAGATCGAACGCCCAGCTTCGTCCCGACGGCAGGGTCGCGGCAACCGGCGCCGCATAGAGAATGTGCGCCCCCCTCGCGACGAGAAGGTGATAGGCCACGGGTGGCAACCAGCAAAGAGGCATGGCAAACCGCATGTCCACTCCCGAGGCGGATCCTCGTATCATTGTCATCCTGCTTCACCCATAACCTGCCTGCCTTAACAAACCGTTCAACGGCGCCGCAAGATCGCAATCGGCGATTGTCGCCGGAATGGTTGCACGAATGGTCTTGCCCCTTGCCAGATGCGCCATTGCCTTGGAAAAGAAACGTTCATCATGTCCGTGCAGGTGAGGTACAGACCTTCCTGCCGTTCGAGGAAGAGGGGGGAACGTCTTGAACAATATCGATCTTTCGGGTGGCATGGCCGCCATCACCGGCGGCGCGCAGGGTATCGGTCTCGCCATCGCCGAACGTCTGCTCCGTTCCGGCGCCTCGGTGGCGCTGTGGGATCGTGACGCGGCACTCGCGAACGAGGCCGCAAGCAAGCTTGGCGAATTCGGCAAGGCCGTCGCCGTCGCGACCGACGTGACCGATCCGGCGAGCGTCGAGGCGGCACGCGACCGCACCATCGAGGCGCTGGGCGGTCTCGACATTCTCGTCTGTAATGCCGGCATCGCCGGGCCGTCCGCCACGGTCTGGGAGTATGATCTCAATGCCTGGCGCGAGGTGGTCGACATCGACCTCAACGGCGTCTTCTACTGCATGCGTGCGGTGGTACCGCACATGATCGAAACCGGTTACGGGCGCATCTGTTCCACCGCATCCATTGCCGGCAAGGAGGGCAATCCGAACGCCTCGCCCTACAGTGCCGCCAAGGCCGGCGTCATCGCGCTGACGAAGTCACTCGGCAAGGAACTCGCGGAATACGACATCGCGGTGAACTGCATCACGCCCGCCGCGGCAAAGACTCGGATCTTCGACCAAATCAGCCAGCAGCACATCGACTACATGCTCTCGAAGATCCCGCGCGGCCGTTTTCTCAAGGTCGAGGAAGCCGCGTCGATGGTCGCCTGGCTGGTGTCGAGGGAGAACAGCTTCACCACCGGTGCCGTCTTCGACCTGTCGGGCGGCCGCGCCACCTACTGATCGTGGCGGTGAACCGGACGGTCGCGATACTGGCCGGCATGGCGAGGACTGGAAAAGGGGCAAGCGCATCCAAACATACAGCTCATGAGCAAAGGTGGAGACATCGAGCCGAGGCGCCGGCAGGCGGTGGACGATTTCGTCGCCGAGATGCGCAAGCTGCAGCCGGTTCCGGCCGCGGGCGGTCGTGCGCGCCTGATCTTCGCGCTCGATGCCACGGCATCGCGCAGACCCACATGGGACCGCGCCAGCCATGTCCAGGGGCAGATGTTCCTCGAAGCCGACCGGCATGGCGGCCTAGATGTGCAGCTCGCCTTCTATCGCGGCTTCGCCGAGTGCAAGGCAAGCCGCTGGGTGGCGAGCGGCGAGGCACTCGTCTCGCTCATGACCCGCGTCGAATGCCATGCCGGCCGGACCCAGATCGCCCGCATCCTGCGCCATGCCGCGAAGGAGGCGGCGAAGCGCCCGGTTCAGGCGCTCGTCTTCATCGGCGACTGTGCCGAGGAGCCGGTCGACGAACTGGGTGATCTCGCCGGCGAACTCGGCCTGCATGGCGTACGCGCATTCATGTTCCAGGAAGGATCGAATGACGAGGCGAGCCTTGCCTTCGGCGAGATCGCACGACTGACACAGGGCGCGCATTGCCGTTTCGACACGAACTCGCCCGACGAACTGCGGGCTCTTCTCGGAGCTGTCGCGGCCTTCGCCTCGGGCGGTCTGAATGCCCTTCGTCGCATCTCCGGTACGGGCGCCCGGGCAGCGAAACTGCTCGAGAACAGGATGGGCTGAGCGATGTGGGTCTATTTCCTGCTTGGCATGGCGACACTTGCGGCCGGCATGTTCGCCGCCCGCAGCTTCACGCGGGCGCGGCCGAGGGAGATCGCGCGGGTCGTGCGCACCTTCATCGCCACGCTGAGCGGTCTCGCCGGCATGGGTTTTCTCGCCGCAGGCCGTTTCGGTCTCGCCTTTCTCCTTCTGACCGCCATGACGCTGACCGTCTATCGCCTGCGCCAGTCCCGTCGCGCCGCCGATCCATGGGATGCGGGGCCCTCTGCAACATCCCCGAGGACGAGCGAGGTCGAGACATCGCTTCTGCGCATGCGCCTCGACCGTTCGAGCGGCGATGTCGAGGGAGAGGTGCTGCGCGGACCGCTCGCCGGACGGACGCTGTCGAGCCTCCTGCCCGGCGAGTGGCTCGATCTCCTCCGCCTCGCCCGCCTCGAGGACGAGCCGAGCATCGCCCTCATCGAGGCCAGTCTGGACCGGCATCATCCGGGCTGGCGCGAATTCGGAGAGCATCCGGATGACGAGGACGAATCACCCCGGACGCGGCACGAGGACGGGATGAGCGATGACATGGCGCGGGACATTCTGGGCCTGCAGCCGGGTGCCTCGGCAGAGGAGATCCGCGCGGCACACCGCAAGCTGATGGCGAACGTTCATCCCGACCGGGGCGGCAGCACATATCTCGCGAGCCAGATCAACCGGGCGCGCGAACAGCTTCTTTCAGGTAACGTGGAACAGGACCGGTGACCCGTCGACCCGGCCGTTTCGCAAATTGCGTGAGTTAACAATATCTTTGTAACTTCATGATAGACCGCCTGCAGGACACGGCGCCGGCCTCTCTCGTAGAGATCATCACCGGGTATCGCTTTGACAGTCTCAATGGATCGGTTCAAGGAGCGTCATGGTTGATATTCGTCGGCCCGGTTGCTTAAACATGGCGGGCCGAACCGGTGGTGCCTCCCTCCGGCGCGACCGCTGCTCGACCGCTCGAATGGGCGAAACCTAGGGACCTGTGATGGCATCGATCAAAAAGGTTGTCTTCCCGGTGGCCGGTCTCGGCACCCGCATGCTTCCGGCGACAAAGGTGCTGCCGAAGGAAATGCTGCCGGTGGTCGACAAACCGATCATCCAGTATGCGCTGGAGGAAGCGGCTGCGGCCGGCTGCGAGCAGTTCATCTTCGTGACCGGGCGTGGCAAGACGATCATGGAGGATCACTTCGACCGCGCCTTCGAGCTCTTCTCCACGCTCGAGAAGAAGCGCAAGGAAAGCGAACTGCGCGAGCTCACCGAGGGCCTGCCCGCCGCGGGCGAAGTGATCTACACGCGCCAGCAGGAGCCCAGGGGACTCGGCCATGCGGTCTGGTGCGCCCGGCATGTCGTCGGTGACGAGCCGTTCGGCGTCATGCTGGTGGACGATCTGATCCACTCCAGAACACCATGCATGCAGCAGCTTGCCGACGCCCATGCGCGGACCGGAGGCAATGTGCTTGCGATCATGGAGGTGCCCGAGGAACAGACCAGACGCTACGGCGTCGTCGATCCGGGCTCGCGCGAGGACGGTCTCGTCGAGGTGCGCCGCCTCGTCGAAAAGCCGGATCCGGCCGATGCACCGTCGCGTCTCGCGGTGATCGGCCGCTACGTTCTCCTGCCGGAGATCTTCAGGCATCTCTCGGCGCATCAGATCGGTGCGGGGGGCGAGATCCAGCTCACCGACGCCATGGAACGCATGATCGGCAGCCGTCCGTTTCACGGCCTCTCCTTCGAGGGCCGCCGGTTCGACTGCGGCGACAAGCTCGGCTATCTCGAAGCGATCATAGCACTCGCTCTCGAACGGCCGGAACTCGGCGACGGGTTGCGTTCCATTCTCGCCACCTATCAACGCTAGTTACATTCGAGGATTGCCAACATGCGTATTGCGATGATCGGCACGGGCTATGTCGGGCTCGTCTCCGGCGCCTGCTTTGCCGAATTCGGCCTTGATGTCACCTGTGTGGACAAGGACCAGCGCAAGATCGACATGCTGCTCGAGGGCAGGATTCCGATCTACGAGCCCGGTCTCGATGTGCTCGTCGAGCGGCACAAGCGCGAGGGCCGGCTGCATTTCACTACCGAACTGCGCGAAGCCGTGCAGAATTCGGATGCAGTGTTCATCGCCGTCGGCACCCCCACCCGCCGCGGCGACGGCCATGCCGACCTGACCTATGTCTTTGCCGCGGCGGAAGAGATCGCGGATTCGCTGGTCGAACCCATCGTCGTCGTTACCAAGTCGACGGTGCCTGTGGGTACCGGGCGCAAGCTCGAGGCGATCTTCAAGGCCAGGCGCCCGGATCTCGAGGTGCATGTCGCCTCCAATCCGGAATTCCTGCGCGAGGGTTCGGCGATCGAGGATTTCCTTCATCCCGACCGCGTCGTCTGCGGTGTCGAATCGGAGAAGGCCCGCGACGTGCTGAGCCAGTGCTATCGACCGCTCAATCTGGGTGAGACGCCGATCCTGTTCACGGCACTCGAGACGGCGGAACTGATCAAATACGCCACCAACAGCTTTCTTGCCACCAAGATCACCTTCATCAACGAGATAACCGACCTGTAAGAAAAAGTCAAAGGAGATGTGCAGGACGTGGCGCGCGGCATCGGCCTCGACAACCGCATCGGATCGAAATTACTCCACGCCGG
>JAGREZ010000372.1 GCA_020446285.1 Geminicoccaceae bacterium | reverse complement strand
GAAGAAGGTGTCGCACTGGCCTGTCACCCGGACGACCCGCCGCTCGAAAGCCTGCGTCTGGCGGCGCGTGGCATCAACAGTCCCGCGGCCTATGAACGCCTCATCGCTCTCGATCCGTCGCCAGCCAACCGGATCGAGCTGTGCCTTGGTTCGATTCAGGAAATGGCATCCGCTGATGTCTATGAAGTTGCGCGCAAATGGCTCGCGGAGGACCGCATCGGTTATATCCACTTCCGCAACGTCAGGGGCCGCGTTCCCTGTTATCGCGAAGTATTCGTCGACGAGGGCGATATCGACATGGTCCGCATGATGCGCCTGCTGCATGATGGCGGCTACGATGGCGTTCTCATACCGGATCACACGCCCGCACTCGACTGCACCGCACCCTGGCATGCCGGCATGGCTTTTGCCTTGGGCTACATGCGCGCCTGTATACAAGCCGTTGAACGCCTTTGATCCTGCCGCCTGCTGGCGAATTGTCTTCAGCCATTGATGCAATCCGCCTGCAAGCATCAAGGAAAACGGGCCGGATTGCCCGCATGGTGCATCCGGCCCGCTCGAATCGATGGTTTCCTGCCGTTTGCCGAACGGCTTCCCTGTTACTTCGCGATCCAGGTGGTGAACCGTTCGTTCAGTTCATCCTGATTGTCGGCCCAGAACTCGAAATCGTTCTGCAGGGCGTTGGTGAAGTTTTCGGGAGCGGTTGGAAGGTGGGGCTGGACCTTCGGATCGACCTTGGCATTGGAGGACTTGCGTACCGGGCCGTAGGAGATCCAGTCGGCCTGGCGGGCAAGGCGCTCGGTATCCGTCGAAAAGACGAGGAAATCCAGCGCGGCCTGTTTGTTGGGTGCCTCATCGGGTACGGCCCAGAGGTCGAAATCCCAGATCTGGCCATCCCAGACGATCTGCATCGGCTGGCCTTCATTGACGATGGCCGAATAAAGGCGGCCATTGTAGGCGGTCGTCATGACCACTTCGCCATCGGCAAGGAGTTGCGGCGGCTGGGCCCCGGCTTCCCACCAGATCACATCGTCCTTGATGGTGTCGAGCTTGGCGAACGCTCGGTCGACGCCCTCGTCGGTGGCGAGCACGTCATAGATCTCGCTGGCCGGCACGCCATCGGCCATGAGCGCGAATTCGAGATTGACCTTTGGCGAACGGCGCAGGCCGCGCTTGCCGGGGAACTTCTCGAGGTCGAAGAAATCAGCGATGGTTGCCGGCGCGCTGTCGCCCACCTGATCGGTGCGATAGGCATAGACCGTCGACCATACGATGGTCCCGATCGAACAATCGTTCACCGCACCATCGATGAAGTCGTCGGCGGCCGGTGTGCCGTCCTCGCCATCCGGGAGGATCGAGGGATCGATCTCGGCGAAGAGACCTTCATCGCAGCCACGAACGGCGTCCGACAGCTCGACATCGATGATATCCCAGGTCACGTTACCGGCTTCGGACTGGGCGCGGATCTCGGCGAGGCCGCCATTGTAATCGACCGAGTTGACGGTGATACCGGTCTTTTCGTTGAAGGGCTTGTGATAGGCTTCGAG
>JAGREZ010000371.1:1590-2324 GCA_020446285.1 Geminicoccaceae bacterium | reverse complement strand
TTGCTCGTGACGATGACGACCATCATTTGTCCTCCTCGAAGAGCTGCTTGATCCGCTCGATGAATGTGTCGACGAGCTTTTCCTTGCGAAACGCCTCGCTGGCGGCGCGGCGTATCTCGCGTTCCAGCAGGAGGGTCGGATCATCGATGCAACGTCTCGCTGTGGCGAAGGCGACAGGCACGGTTACGGTCGTGCGGACGAGATCCGTGATGTCGAGGATGAATGCCCGCGAGCTGTCCTCGTGGACGAACCCGAGCTGCGGAATGGTGGCGGTTGCCGCAACCGCTATGGAGGCAGCAGCCTCGACGCAGGTGACGGCGTGATTGATCGCCTGATTGGGAATGTCGGCGGCGTTCGGATTCTGGCGGTCGTACCGGCGCCCCTTCCACGGGATGCCGTGACGCTCGGCGAGGAGCTGATAGGCTTTCTTGATGCGTGCCCCCTCGATTCCTCTGAGCACATCCGCGTCCTGATGCGGAAGCACCTCATCGAAACGCCAGACGAACATCCGCCGGGCCATGGCGATGCGCGTCTCGGGATCCGCCCACATGCGCGCGTGCCGCCGGGCGAGACGGCTGTCGTCGGGGCCGAAGGGCTGGGCCGTGTAAAAACGCGTCCCGCCCGATCCGATGGCGAGCAACGCGGTCCCGTGACGGGCGAGAAGACGAAGGGCATCGTGACTGACCGTTCCGCCGGGCCCGAGCAGAACGGCCGATACGGTCTGGAAGGGAATG
>JAGREZ010000371.1:0-1526 GCA_020446285.1 Geminicoccaceae bacterium | reverse complement strand
TCGACAAACAGCCTGCCGCGTTCGAGCCATACCAGACCGTGACGGTCGACATGCGGGATTCGGGCGGTTTCGAGGCCGAGACGACCGGGCAGCGTCATGAGGTCACGCTGCCCGCCGCAAGAGCAGCAGGCCGTAACCGAAGGCACGATGCCGGCCGATGCCTTTGGCGAGAAGATTCATGAACGCATCGGGCTCGGTCACCTCGAGGTGACCGTCGATGACCGCATCCGGTCTGCGCGCGGCCTTGCGTTTTCCCGCCATGAGCTGCCGTGGCGGGCCGTCTGCAGTCCCGGTTCGGCTTTGGGGAGAGGCATGCCGGCGGCGCGTGACCCCGGCAAGATGGAAACGCACAAGCCCCGCATCGATCAATCTCGCCCCGCCCGCCGCGAGCCGCTCGGCGAGCCAGCGCAGATAGACGTCGGCCCGGTCGACCTTCTCGTCCGCCGGGATGCCGAGAGTGGCGTGCAGGAACGCATCAAGTTCGCGCGATCGGCCGCCGTCGCTGCTGCGGGTCTGCACGATCGGACAGACACGGGCGGAAAAGCCGAAAATGCCCGCTGGCAAAAAGCTGTCGGGCAGGCGCTTGGTGGCAAGACCCGAACGGGGGAAGATCGAACGGACAGGCTCGCTCGCCCGGGCGAGATTATCCGCGAGAACCTCGTCGTTGACAGCTGAATAACCCAGGATGTGGAGGCTTTGATTTCGCCCCGCAGGCCCTGTCTGATCCGGTTCGAACACCCGAAAGGGCTGCGGCGCATCGCAGGAGAAAGCCTGACGAAGAGCGAGGTGCCAGAGATAACCCGGATCGGCGGCCGGCAGGCGCTGATCGTGGGCAAAGCGGGCGAGTGCGCGGGCGTCGGGCCGGATGCGGACGAGATGCAGACTCATGATCCCTCACCTGCAAGCGGTTGTGGCGGCGATGACGGGCGTATCTCCCGCCGCCTGCTGAAACCGGCATGGAATCCGAGGCGCCAGTCGCGGCGGTCAGTGACCGTGATCGAGCGGCCGGCAGGCTCGTTGGTGTCGTCCTCGGTCTCGATCGGCCCTTCGCCCGCGAAACGATCCAGCGCCGCCGCCAGCGATTCCGCATCGACCACACCGCGCAGGATCCGGCTTGAGGGGGGACATCCCTTGCGGCCAAGGAATAGCGGACGCTCGGGCCTGAGCAACGCATCGGCGACAACCTGCAGGTCGGGTTGTTCCCCGGCCGGATCGAGCGTGAGCACCACCATCACCCTGCTGTCGGCCCGATAATGCCGATAGCGGCGGGCCGGACCGCTATAGGTGTCGCCGCCATGTCTCTCGCCGCGAACACCGCGCGTCGTCCAGATCGGATCCTGCTTGCTCAACTCGGCGGTCTGGAAGTCGACGATCCCCCTTCCCTCCCGATCCAGCCGCGCGGCGAAGCGCAGTCGTTCCTGCAGTCTCGTCAGCAGATCGACGTCCCCGTGCTCATAGCCGAGCGCATTGCCGATCAGGCCGGCAAGCAGCGAACGGCCCGGCAGCCTCCGGGTCGGGCAGATTTC
>JAGREZ010000042.1 GCA_020446285.1 Geminicoccaceae bacterium | reverse complement strand
CCGAACAGTTCGGCCAGCACCTCGAGCGCATAGGGTTGCCAGCGATCCCCGGCGGACAGGTTCGGTGCCAGATAGGAGCGGACGAAACTCGGTTGCCGCACCCGTTCATCGCGCATCTCGATACGGCGTTCGGCAAGCTGCGGCGGTTCGCCCACCCGCTGCCGTTGCGGAACCTCGCGCGACGGGATCCGGCCATAGGTGCGCTCGGCCATCGGCGCCAGCTCGGCGGCGGTGATGTCGCCGGCGACGACGAGGATGGCGTTGTTCGGCGCATACCATGTGCGGTAGAACGCGATTGCATCCTCACGGGTGTAGCTTTCCATCTCCTGCATCCAGCCGATCACCGGCAGCCGGTAGGGATGGTTGAGGAACTGGGCGGCGTTGAGCTGTTCGCCGAGAAGTGCGGAAGGCTCGTTGTCGACCCTGGAGCGCCGCTCCTCGATCACCACGTCGCGCTCGGGCAGGACCGCTTCCTCGGTGAGCTGGAGATTGACCATGCGGTCGGCCTCCATGCCCATCACCAGCTCCAGCCGGTCGCGGGCGATCATCTGGTAGTAGGCGGTGAAATCGTAGGAAGTGACGGCATTGTCATTGCCGCCATTGCGGGCGACGATCTTCGAGAACTCGCCTTGCGGAATCGTCTCGGTCGCCTTGAACATCAGATGTTCGAGAAAGTGCGGCAGGCCGGACTTGCCCGCAGGGCTGTCGGCGGTGCCGACGCGGTACCAGACCCAGTGGGCGACGACCGGTGCCCGGTGATTGGGAATCACCACCACCTGCATGCCGTTTTCGAGCGTGAAGGATTCGGGATTGAAGATGCTCGACGCGGCCGGGCCGCCACTCGCCAGTGTCAGGCCCGCCGCCATGATCCATGCTCCCGCTTTCACGTTCATCCACCTCCGGGGTTGGTGACGGTCTCGCTCGAGACGCGCCTCGTGGTGACACGACCCGCGGCATCCTCGCCGCGAAGGCGCGCGGATTCGGCATCCGGGTCGATCACCGCATCGGTATAGGTCATGTTCTCGCGCTGCCAGTCGAGTATGAACAGGAACTGGCTGTCGTCGATCTGCGTGAGTTCGGTATTCTCGGCGAGCAGCTTGCGGCGGATTTCGGGGTCCGCCTCGACGCCGGTCTGCTCGAGCAGCGCCTGTTCGCCACTGCTGGCCGATGCCGAGCCGCCGGCACTGCCGGTCACGATCTCGCGGGCATCCTGCGCTGTCGTGCGCTGCACGGTTCCCTCCGCCGTTCCCGGCGGCCGCAGATTGTAGTCCGGCGGCACGACGAGCGGTGCCCGGCGGACGACCTGAAACTCGTCGGGCACGCGCTGCGTGGCCCCGAGCTTTTCCTGCACCGTGCCCGAACAGGCCGAAAGCAGCAGCAGAAGGGCACCTGCGGCCGCACCCGTCCGCAAGCGGCGGGTCGCCATTTTCCCGGCCCCTGCGGGCGATCGATCAGTCATGAGCAGCATCCTGTTTGACCTGTTTTTCATCTGGCGTCTCTTCGGAAAAAAACAAGCCATCCATCAATAGTAGAAAAGCCCCGACAACGATAGCGCAGTCCGCGATATTGAAGGCGGGCCAATGATAGCCCTTCGCATGGAAGTCGAGAAAGTCGACGACTGCGCCATATCTCACCCGATCGATCACATTGCCGACAGCACCGGCGAGAATCAGTGTGATGCAGACCCTTGGAAGGTTGCGTCTTTCGCGAAGGAACCAGACCGACAGGCCGATGCCGACGGCGAGCGCCACCGCAACCAGCGCCCAGCGGCCCAGATCGCCGCTGCCGCTGAACATGCCGAAACTGACACCGGTGTTCCATACCAGAACGAGATTGAAGAAGGAGGTGATCTCGATCACACCGCGCCCCGACAATCCGTCGAGTGCGAGCGCCTTGGTCAGCTGGTCGGCGGCGAGGAGAAGGAGCCCCGCGAGAATGAAGGCAAGGCGCATCCGGCCGGCCCTCATCAAGCGACGGTTTCGCCGATGGCGCCGACCACGGCGGCACAACGGCCGCAAAGCCCCGAAGCCGGATCGACATCGTGGCGGACGTTCCAGCAACGCTCGCAACGCTCGCCCGCCGCGCGCGCGGGAACGACGCCCACACCCTTGATGTCCTCGATGGTGAACGCATCTTCGGGCGGCTTGCCCACCACAATCCCGATGTCGCTCGTGATCGCCAGTTCGGCCATGTCGAGATCACCGATGGCTTCCCTGTCCTCGAGCGAGATCCAGACCTTCGGTGCTGCCTGCAGGCTCGCACCGATGCGCTTTTCGCGGCGCTCGACCTCGAGTGCGCCGGTGATCACCCGGCGGACCCGGCGGACCCGCTCCCAGCGTGCGGCCAGCGCATCGTCGCGCCAGGCGGGATCGATCCTCGGGAAGGTCTCGAAATGCACGCTGCCATTCTCGCCCGGATGGCGGGTGAGCCATGCCTCCTCGCAGGTGAAGCTGAGCACCGGTGCCAGCCAGCGCACGAGCGTCTCGAACAGGATGTCGAGAACGGTGCGCGCGGCGCGCCGGCGCGGATCATCCGGCGCATCGCAATAGAGGCTGTCCTTGCGCACGTCGAAATAGAAGGCCGAGAGATCGACCGCGCAGAATGTGTGGATCGCACCGTACAGGCGGGCGAAATCGAAACTGTGGTTGCAACTCTTCACCAGCGCGTCGATTTCGGTGAGGCGATGCAGGACCCAGCGCTCCATCTCCGGCATTTCGCTGTAGTCGAGCCGTTCGGTTGCATCGAACTCGGCGAGGCTGCCGAGCAGGAAGCGCAGCGTGTTGCGCAGGCGGCGATAGCTGTCGGCCTGTCCCTTGAGGATCTCGTCGCCGATGCGGATATCCTCGCTGAAATCGCTCGTTGCGGTCCACAGCCGGAGAATGTCGGCGCCGACGGTCTTGATCAGATCGGCAAGCTCGATGCCGTTGCCCTTGGACTTCGACATCTTCTCGCCCTTGCCGTCGACGACGAAGCCGTGGGTGAGAATAGCATCATAAGGTGCGCGGCCGCGCGTGCCGCAGCTCTCGAGCAGGCTCGAATGGAACCAGCCGCGATGCTGGTCGGAGCCTTCGAGATAAAGCGACGCCGGCCATTTGAGTTCGGGGCGCTGTTCGAGCACGGTTGCATGGGTCGAGCCCGAATCGAACCAGACATCGAGAATGTCGTCGACCTTCTCGTAATCCTCGACCTTGCGGTCGGGGCCGAGGAAATAGCCCGGATCGCGACTCCACCAGGCATCCGCGCCCTCTTCCTCGAACGCCCTGGCGATGCGCTCGACGACCTCGGGGTCGCGCAGGACGACACCACTCTTCTTCTCGACGAAGACGGCGATCGGCACGCCCCATGC
>JAGREZ010000370.1:15369-18724 GCA_020446285.1 Geminicoccaceae bacterium | reverse complement strand
CATCCGCCTCATGATCGACCGTCTCATGAAACGGTATCCAAAAGGGAGTCCGGGAATGAATCTCAGCCGTCGGGCGCTGGGCGCCTTCTCACTTCTGCTCATGTCATCCATCGCCACCCCGCAGGCGCGGGCCCAGGATGTGGTCAGGATCGGCGACATCAATTCGTACACGCGGCTTCCGGCACATACCGAACCCTACCGCATGGGCGCGGAACTCGCGATCGAACAGATCAACGAGGCCGGCGGTGCCGGCGGCAGGATGCTGGAGCTGGTCAGCCGTGACGATCAGGGCGAACCCGGCGAAGCGGTCAAGGTGGCCGAGGAACTGTTCGCCCGCGATGGCGTCGCCCTGATCTCCGGCTCGCTCTTCAGCCATATCGGCCTCGCCCTCGGCTCCTATGCCGGCGAGAAGAAGGTGCTCTACATCGCCGCCGAGCCGCTCGCCGACTCGCTCACCTGGCAGGATGGCAACCGCTACACCTTCCGGCTGCGCCCCAACACCTACATGCAGGCGCGGATGCTTGCCGAGGAGGCGGCCAAGCAGGGCCGGAAGCGCTGGGCGACCATCGCGCCGAACTATGCCTACGGCAAGGATGCGGTGAATGCCTTCAAGGAGGCGATGAACGAGCTGCAGCCGGATATCGAATGGGTCGCCGAACAATGGCCGGCGCTCTTCAAGATCGATGCCGGCGCGGAGGTGCAGGCGCTGGCCGCGGCCGAGCCGGATGCCATCTACAATGTCACCTTCGGCGGCGATGTCGCCAAACTGGTGCGCGAGGGCACTGACCGGGGCCTGTTCGAGGACCGCTTCATCGTCGGCCTGCTCACCGGCGAACCGGAATATCTCGATCCGCTCGAGGACGAGGCGCCCGAGGGCTGGCTGGTGACCGGCTATCCCTGGGACAGGATCGACACGCCCGAACACAAGGCATTCCTCGAAGCCTATCTGGCAAAATATGACGATCATCCGCGCGTCGGCTCGATCGTCGGCTACAACACCATGCTCGGCATCGCGGCACTCCTGGAGCGGACCGGAGGCGACACGGATACCGAAACCATGGTCGATGCGATGAAGGGCCTCGAATTCGGCTCGCCCTTCGGACCGATCAGCTATCGCGCCATCGACCACCAGTCCACAATGGGCGCCTATGTCGGCTATCTGACGGTGGAAGACGGCCGCGGAACCATGCGCGACTGGCACTATGCCGACGGCGCCGACTACCTGCCGAGCGACGAAAAGGTCAAGGAGATGCGCCCGGCAAGCGACTGATCCTTTTCCGGCTAATCACAAAAACGCCCGTCCGCCGGACACTGGCGGGCGGGTTCCTGTTTTGACGGGCAGGCTTGTCATCGCAAGGCGGAGGCCACGGAAGCGAGGAACAATCCAGTCGGATCGAAGGCGTCTTTCCGGTCATTTGCATCGGTATCGGGCGTGATCTCCGCATTTTTCGCGGTCGCGATCATGCCAGGTCCGTCTGTGCGCCGGGATGTCCCGGCATCATGCCCTCAACCACTTTTCGAGAGCATCCGCTTGCGGCAGACCGCCTGCGTGGACGAGTTTGCCATCAACCGAGATGCCGGGTGTGGAAATCACGCCCGCCATGGCAATGGATCTGGGATCGGTGATCTTTTCGACATCGACTTCGATGCCGAGTTTCGTGGCTGTATCCTTCACCATGGTTTCGGCGGTTTCACAGCGCTTGCAGCCGGGGCCATAGACCTTGACGGTTTTCACGGGTGCAGTCCTTTCAGAAAATCAGGTTGAAGAGGAAGCCGACGGCGAGGATTCCGCTACCCACCACGCCGATGAAGACGGCGATCAGGCGCAGCGTCAGAACCTGCCGCAGGATGATCATTTCGGGCAGGCTGAGCGCGATGACGCTCATCATGAAGGCCAGTACCGTGCCGAGTGCCGCACCCTTGCCCAGAAGCGCCTCGACAATCGGGATGACGCCGGCGGCGTTCGTATACATCGGAATGCCGAGGATCACTGCGGCAGGCACCGACCACCAGGCGTCCGCACCCATGATCCGCACCATCAGATCCTCGGGCACATAGCCGTGGATCAGCGCGCCCATGCCGATACCGAGGACGATCCAGACCCAGACCTTGCTGAAGATCTCGCGCACGGCCTCGACCCCGAGCTCGTAACGGTCCGCCATCGTGAGGCGCTCATGGTCGGCCATGACAGGCGCGTCTGCGCCGGAATGGATATCGCGCACCCAGTCCTGAAGCCAGCCTTCCAGCCGCAGCTTGCCGATGATGAATCCGGCCATGATGGCGATGCCAAGCCCGAAAGCCAGATAGGTGACGGCGACTTGCCAGCCCACGAGACCGAAGAGCAGCACCAGGGCCACCTCGTTCACCATTGGCGCCGCAATCAGGAACGAGAAGGTCACGCCAAGCGGCACACCCGCCGAGACGAATCCGATGAAGAGCGGCACGGCCGAGCAGGAGCAGAACGGCGTCAGAATGCCGAGGCCGGCGGACAGGACGTTGCCGACGCCCTCACGCTTGCCCGACAGGAGAGCCCGTGTCTTTTCCGCAGAGAAGAAGCTGCGGACGACACCCATGGCAAACACGATGAGCGTCAGCAGCAGCAGCACCTTGGGCACGTCATAGAAGAAGAAGGCGATGGCCTCACCGGTGTGGCTGTGCCTTTCCACCGGGAACATGGCCGTAACCCATTCCGAGAAAGGGATCAGTTGCTGATAGATCAACCACCAGAGAACGATGAATACCGCGACGCCGAGATGCCAGAGCCAGTCCGGTCGCTCGGCGCGCGTGGAGGTCGATACATGCGTGCTCATGCAGCTTTCCGTTCTTCTGACTCGAATATCCTCCATCGTACCAGATGACTTGCGTCGCACCAAGAGGCGCGGCACCTCTTCGAATTCAGTCACTTCGTCGCATTGGCGCGTGTTTCGCCATCCCGTGGCGGTCTCGGAAACCGTTCCGCTCGAAATGGCCGGTTCCGTCCTCGTTGAAAACACTCTAGACACGGGTTCGTGCGGGTGGCCGGGTGGCCGCTCCCGTTCCGGTTGATCCGGTTGCGGGGGAGGAAAGTCCGGGCTCCACGGAGACACGGTGCCGGGTAATTCCCGGCGGGGGTGACCCCAGGGAAAGTGCCACAGAGAGCAGACCGCCCGCCGGAGCCTTCGGGCTCGCGGGCAAGGGTGAAAGGGTGCGGCAAGAGCGCACCGCGGCGGCGGCAACGTCGCCGGCATGGCAAACCCCACCGGGAGCAAGACCAAGTAGGAACGGCAGCCCTTGCGGGCAATCCTGTCTTCGGGACGGTCGTTCGGGTAGGTCGCGCGAGGTGTCCGGCGACGGGCATCCCAGATGAATGGCCACC
>JAGREZ010000370.1:12791-15292 GCA_020446285.1 Geminicoccaceae bacterium | reverse complement strand
GACCGGTGTATGAGCGGGTCATGCCTCGAACACTCACAGGTGATACACGAGTTATCCACAGAAATATTCTTTTCAGAAAAATATGAATGAATTTCAAAATGTTATGTGTAAGTCTTGGAGTAGTATATCGGTTATCCATGCTTGACCACAGGTGGTGTGAAGGTTAGTCTGTAGCAACCTTGCAACTCAGTCGAAGCCTTTTCCCGAAAGCGGATTGACAGGTCTCCGGCCAGCAATTTGCAAACAGATCAAAGAATTCGAACGAGCAAAGCAAGGTGTCGCTTGCGTTGGGTTTTTCACTTTCGGTTAGAAATGAGTAATGCCTGAAAGCAAGCTGCGCGCAGGGCAGGCGCAGACATTCGGTGGCATTTTCATTGAGGCTGGGTGTGCTGGCAGGATCAGGACTCATTACTGTTTCGTGCGAAACTCCATTGCAGGTTTGCGTGTGTGGTTAGGTTCATTTTCGGTTGATTCTCGTAGTTGGAGAATTGAAGATCATGACCTGTGGATAAGTTCTGGATAACCGAATGGCCCATGAGCCTGTCATGCTTGCCGAAATGGTGAGCGCGCTGGCGCCCCGAGATGGAGGCGTCTATCTGGACGCCACGTTCGGCGGTGGAGGCTATACGCGCGCGATCCTCGAGGCGGCGGACTGTCATGTGCTGGCGATCGATCGCGATCCCGAGGCCATCGGGCGCGGGCGGCAGCTGGCACTGGACGAGCCGCGGATGACGATGCTCGCCGGGCGCTTCTCGGCGATGGCGGAGCTTGCGGCGGCTGCCGGTTTCGGGCGTCTCGACGGGATCGTTCTCGATATCGGCGTGTCCTCCTTCCAGCTCGACGATGCCGCGCGCGGTTTTTCCTTCCGTCTGGACGGGCCGCTCGACATGCGCATGGGCGATGAGGGCGAGAGTGCCGCGGATCTCGTGGCGCGGCTCTCCGGCGATGAGCTGGCGGCTCTTTTCAGGGAATTCGGCGACGAGCCCGAGGCCGGCCGTGTCGCCCGCGCGATCGTCGCGAGGCGTGCGGAACGGCCCTTCTCGACGACCGGCGATCTCGCTGCGACGGTCGCCGCGGCCAAGCGCCGGGTGAAGCCCGGTCGCGATCCGGCGACGCAGGTCTTCCAGGCGCTGCGCATCGCGGTCAATGACGAACTCGGCGAACTCGAGGCGGCGCTCCATGCCTCGTTGCAACTGCTCGCTCCGGGCGGTCGGCTCGTGATCGTCGCCTTCCATTCGGCCGAGGACCGGATGGTCAAGCGGTTCATCGACGAGCGGAGCGGTCGCGGGCGAACGATTTCGCGGCATCTGCCCGTCGTTGATGGTCCCGCGCCGGAGATGCGTTTTCTTAGACGCAAGGCGATCCTGCCGGCACCCGCCGAGGTCGACCGGAATCCCCGTGCCCGCTCCGCCCGCCTGCGCGTCGCCGAGCGTCTGGCCGCGGACGATCCGGAGACGGACCGGAGGCTGGCCGCATGATGACCCGACAGATCGCCGTCCTGCTGCTGTTCACCGTGCTGGTCGCAGCCGGCGTGTTCCACCTGAAATATTCGGTCGTGCGCCTCGGCGCGGAGCTCGCCCGCCTCGATGCCGACATCGAGGAGACGCGCTGGGAGATCGCCACGCTGGAAGCGGACTGGGCCTATCTGACCCGACCCGAGAGGCTGGGCAGGCAGGCGTCGGTGCTGGACATGGTTCCGGCCTCGGCCGGGCGGATCATCGATATCGAGCAGATCGGGCGGATGCGGCAACTCGAACTCAGTCGTGACAGCATTCCCTTCGTGCTGCCGTCGGGCGGCGAGGCCGCGTTTCTCGCCAAGCCCATCTACCGCTTCCGCCTCGATCACGAGGGAGGTCCGCAATGATCGCGTTCGATCCCCGTTCCCCGAGGAAGAACCCGGCGCATCTGCGCATAAGCATTGTAGCGGCGCTCTTCGTCGTCGCCTTTCTTTCGCTCGGCATCCGCCTCGTCGATCTCGCGACCCGCGGGAACGGCAATGCGCGGCACGCATCGGTCATGGGCGCGGATGCACCCGACCCGCGACGGGCCGATATCCGCGACCGCAACGGCGAACTGCTCGCCACCAACATCGTCACGCTTTCGGTGGTGGCCGATCCGGCGCGGGTGATCGACAGCCGGCGTACCGCCATGGCCCTCGCGAATGCGCTCGGCGACATCGATTCCGCCGACCTCCTGCGCCGGTTCGAACGTGGCGGCCGCTTCACCTGGGTCAAGCGCCACATCTCGCCGCGCGAACAGAAGGTCGTGCAGGACCTCGGTCTGCCGGGCATCTCCTTCATCGACAGCGAGATGCGCGTCTATCCCCGTGGCAGGCTCGCGAGCCATGTTCTCGGCTTTGTCGACATCGACAATCAGGGGCTGGCGGGAATCGAGTTCGGCCTGCAGGACAAGCTTGTGGGCGGCATCGAGGATGGTCATGACGATCTGCGTCTGGCGCTCGACATCCGCGCCCAGCAGGCCGTGCATGACGCGCTCGCCGG
>JAGREZ010000370.1:8164-12650 GCA_020446285.1 Geminicoccaceae bacterium | reverse complement strand
TGCACCGGCAGCGTCTACGAGCTCGGCTCGATGTTCAAGATCGTCACCACGGCCATGGCGCTGGAAGGCGGCCGGGTGACGATGGCGAGCCATTTCGACGCCAGTGAACCGCTGGTCGTCAATGGTCACCGGATCCGCGACGATCACGGCAAGTGGCGGGTGCTGAGCGTGCCCGAGGTGTTCGCCTTCTCGTCCAATATCGGCACCGCCCAGATGGCCGAGGCCGCCGGCGGGCCGGAGGTGCAGATCCCCTTCCTGAAGAGCCTCGGGCTGCTCGACCGGCCGGACCTGTCCATCCCCGAGACACGCCAGCCGCTCGTTCCTGCCCGCTGGCCGCCGATCACATCGGCAACGGTTTCCTACGGCCACGGCATCGCGGTGGCCCCCCTGCAGTTCGCCGAGGCGGTGGCAGCACTGGTCGGCGATGGCGTGTTCCGGCGCTCGCAAATGGTCCGGCGGGGAGATGTTGCGGTGGACGGTGGAACGGATGTCGTGAATGTGGCGACGGCCGGTGATGGTGGTGCCGCGGATCCTGTCGACGGCGTGCGGCTGATCTCCGAGAAGACCGCGCGTGACCTTCGCTGGCTCATGTGGCTCACGGTCGAGCATGGCACGGGCACGCATGCGCGCACCGCCGGATATCTCGTCGGCGGCAAGACCGGCACGGCCGACAAGCCGTTCGAGAACCAGCGCGGCTACAAGCCCGGAGCCGTCATCGCGTCGTTCGTCGGGACGTTCCCGGTGCACGATCCGCGCTATGTGGTGATGGTCTCGCTCGACGAGCCGCAGGGCAATGATGACACGCTCGGCTATCGGTATGGCGGCTGGACCGTGGCACCGGCGGTTCGCCGGATCATCGATCGCCTCGGGCCGGTCATGGGCATCGCGCCGACCGATCCCGAAATCGCCATGGAGCTCGAACGCCGCCTGAAGGTTCATCCGACCGTCAACGGTCGCACCCGTCGCGAGGAGGAAGGCTATGAAGCTGTCAGCCTTGCTCGATAGCGGTGTCGAGCTGATCGGCAGCGGCGAGACCGAGATCACCGGGCTCTGTTTCGATACGAGGAAACTGCGTCCGGGCGACCTCTATGCCGCGATCAACGGCAGCCGGGCCGATGGCCACATCTTCATTCCCGATGCGATCGCGAGAGGTGCGGTGGCCATTCTCGGCGCACCCTCGGCAAGCGTGTTCGCCACGGCTATTCCCGTCGTCGTCGACGACAATCCGCGATTGCGGCTGTCGCTCATGGCTGCGCGCATGACCCCGGGACAGCCGCGTGTCACCGTCGGCGTGACCGGAACCAACGGCAAGACCTCGGTGGCGAGTTTCTGCCGGCAGATCTGGGACCGGCTCGGCATGCGCGCCGCCAGTCTCGGCACGCTCGGCGTCGAGGGCGAGGGCCGCTGGCCGCAAACCCAGCTCACCACGCCCGATCCGGTGCTGCTGCACCGCCTGTGCTCGCAGATGGCCGCCTCCGGCGTCGATCATCTGGCGCTCGAGGCATCCAGTCATGGCCTCGACCAGTTCCGCCTCGACGCCATCGCCTTCAGTGCCGCCGCCTTCACCAACATCAGCCGCGATCACTACGACTATCACGGCAGCTACGAAGCCTATTTCAAGGCCAAGAGCCGCATGTTCGCCGAGCTGCTCGGCGACGATGGTGTCGCCATCCTCAATGCGGACATACCGGAGTTCGACCAGCTTCGCGCGATCGTCGAAGGACGCGGGATCGCGATGGTCGACTATGGTCGGCAGGCGAAATGTTACCGCATTGTCGATATTCGCCCAGAGGCGATTGGGCAGGCGATCGAGTTCGAGATCGACGGGGATCGTCATGTCGTCGAGACGCCGCTCGTCGGCCGGTTCCAGGCATCCAACATGCTGGCGGCACTCGGTCTCGCGGTGGCCGGCGGCGCTCCCCTTGCCAGCGCGCTCGATCAGCTGGGCAGCCTGCGTCCTGCCCCCGGCCGGATGGAGCATGTGGTCACCCATTCCTGCGGCGCGCCCGCATTCGTCGATTTCGCGCATACGCCGGATGCGCTGGAAAAGGCGCTGGCGGCGCTTCGTCCGCACACGACCGGCCGGCTGCATGTGGTGTTCGGATGCGGCGGCGACCGCGATGCCGGCAAGCGGCCTCTCATGGGCGAGATCGCGTGCCGGCTCGCCGATCTCGCCTATGTCACCGACGACAATCCGCGCAGCGAGGATCCGGCGAGGATCCGCCGCGAGATCCTCGCCGCGACCGATTCCGGCAAGACCGTCGAGATCGGTGACCGGGCCCGGGCCATCCGTGCGGCATTCGCGGCGCTCGAGCCGGGCGATGTGCTGGTCGTGGCCGGCAAGGGGCACGAGTCCGGCCAGCTCGTCGGCGACCAGACATTTCCCTTCAACGATGCCGTGGAGCTGAAGAAGGCGCTCCGGGAATCGGGAGGCGACGCATGACCGGACCGCTTTGGACCGCTGTCGACGCAGCCTCGGCAACCGCCGGTCGCAGCCGGCGCTTCTGGCAGGCGAGCCATGTCTCCATCGACAGCCGCACCGCCGGCGAGGGGGATCTCTTCGTCGCCCTCAGGGCGGCGCGCGATGGCCATGAATTCGTCGCCGATGCCCTGAAGAAAGGCGCAACCGCCGCGGTGGTGACGGCCCGTCCGGAAGATGTTCCCGAAGATGCGCCACTGCTTCTCGTCGAGGACTGCATGACGGCGCTCGAGGGGCTCGGCGCATTCGCCCGCGAGCGCAGCCGGGCGCGGATCGTCGGTGTCACCGGGAGTGTCGGCAAGACCGGGTTCAAGGCGGCGCTGGCCCGTATCTGCGCGCGCTTCGGCGAGACCCATGCGAGCGACCGCAGCTACAACAATCACTGGGGCGTGCCGCTCAGCCTCGCCAACATGCCGCCGGCGGCGCGCTTCGGGATCTACGAGATGGGCATGAACCGGCCCGGCGAGATCCGTGCACTCACGGCCCAGGTTCGCCCGCATGTCGCGGTCGTGACGGCGATAGCGCCCGCGCACATGGAATTCTTCGCCTCGCTCGACGACATCGCCCGCGCCAAGTCGGAGATCTTCGAGAGCCTCGAAGGCGACAGGGTCGCGGTCATCAATGCGGATGCGCCGGGTGCGGAGATTCTCTTCGAACACGCGCGGGCCGCAAGGGCGGCGGTCATCGGTTATGGCAGCGCGAAGGGTGCGCGTGCGCAGCTGATCGACTGCGAACTGCTCGACGACCGCAGCCGCGTCCATGCCCGTCTCGACAGCCGCAAGTTCGACTATGAAGTGGGCATTGCGGGCCATCACTGGGTCATCAACAGTCTTGGACTGATCGCCGCCGCCTTCGCGCTGGAACTGCCGGTGGATGCGATCCTCGACGATCTGGCGCGTCTCGAACCGGTCGCCGGTCGGGGCAGGCGGGAGACGGTCCGGTTTCCCGATGGTGGCCGGATCACGCTCATCGACGAAAGCTACAACGCCAATCCGGTGTCGATGCGCGCCGCCATCGAGGTTCTGGCGGCACAGCGGGGACGACGGGTCGCCATTCTCGGCGACATGCTGGAACTGGGATCCGGGAGCGAACGCATGCACGCCGATCTGGCGGAAGTCCTCGAGGGTGCCGGCGTCGGCCTCCTGCTTCTCGCCGGTCCCATGACCGCAGCGCTCGCCGAGGCCATGGGCTCGCGCGTCGAATGCCACCATGCGCCCGATTCGGCAACGCTCGCCGGCGAACTCGAAAGCCGGCTCAGGGACGGAGACACGGTTCTCGTGAAAGGCTCGCTCGGCAGCCGCATGCAGGTCGTCGTCGATGCGCTGCGCAGTCTCGGACATGGCGTGACGACAAACGCCGAAGAGGAGGTCTGACGGCCATGCTGTACCATCTCCTCTTCCCGTTCGCCGGGGATTTCGGATTCTTCAATGTCTTTCGCTACATCACCTTCCGCACCGGCGGAGCGGTGATGACCGCGCTCTTCATCAGCTTCCTGATCGGCCCCTATGTCATCCGCCGCCTGCGGGCGAAGCAGCGCGAGGGCCAGCCGATCCGCGAGGACGGTCCGGAATCGCACCTTCTGACGAAGAAGGGCACGCCGACCATGGGCGGGGTCCTCATCCTGCTGGCTCTCGGGATCGCCACCCTGCTCTGGGCCGATCTTTCCAACGGCTTCGTCTGGATCGTCCTGCTGGTCACGCTCGGTTATGGCGGCATCGGCTTCATCGACGACTACTACAAGCTCACCCGGCGCTCCTCGAGGGGGCTCGCCGGCCGCATGAAACTGCTGCTGCAGACCGCGATCGCCATCATCGCCGCGATCGCCGCCATGCTCCTGACCGGCGAGCCGCTGCGCGACGCGCTGGCGGTTCCGATCTTCAAGGATCTGGTCATCGCACTCGGCTTCCTGTTTCCGATCTTCGCCGCCTTCGTGATGGTGGGCGCATCGAATGCGGTCAATCTCACCGACGGTCTCGACGGGCTTGCCATCGTTCCGGTGATGATCGC
>JAGREZ010000370.1:0-8093 GCA_020446285.1 Geminicoccaceae bacterium | reverse complement strand
CTCGGCATTCCCTATGTCGCCGGTGCCGGTGAACTCACGGTCTTCTGCGGTGCCATGGTCGGCGCCTCGCTCGGTTTTCTCTGGTTCAATGCGCCACCGGCCATGGTGTTCATGGGCGATACGGGCTCGCTCGGCATGGGCGGCGCGCTCGGTTCCGTCGCCGTGGTCACCAAGCATGAACTGGTGCTCGCGATCGTCGGCGGCCTGTTCGTGCTCGAGGCGGTTTCGGTGATCGTCCAGGTTGCCTCGTTCAAGCTCACCGGCAAGCGTGTCTTCCGCATGGCACCGCTGCATCATCATTTCGAGAAGAAGGGCTGGAAGGAGCCCACCATCGTCATCCGCTTCTGGATCATCGCCTCGATCCTGGCGCTGATCGGCCTTTCCACGCTGAAGCTGCGCTGATGGGAGAGGTCATGAAGGCGCTCGAACATCTGCAGGGCCGTTCCGTCGGCGTGCTGGGCATGGCGCGAAGCGGCCGTGCGGTCGCGCGTGCGCTCGTCGACAACGGTGCGCGGGTCAGTGTCTTCGACGACCGCATGGAGGTCATGGACGGGCTGTCGCTCAAGGGCATGGCCATCGGGCGCCTCGAGGAAGTGGCGGATCTCGATCTCGTCGTCGCCAGTCCGGGCATTCCGCTGACCCATCCGGCACCGCATCCGGTGGTGAGCGCCGCACGCGAGGCGGGTGTGCCGGTCACCTGCGACATCGACCTGTTCGCGCGGCCGCTTCGCCGGCTCGGTCACAGCCTCGTCGCGATCACCGGTACCAACGGCAAGTCGACGACCACGGCGCTTGTTCACCATCTCCTGCTTTCGGCCGGCCGACGGACGGCGATCGGCGGCAATATCGGCCTGCCGGTGTTCGAACTGAAGGTGGGCGCGACACCCACGATCTTCGTGTTCGAACTCTCCTCGTTCCAGCTCGATCTCTGCGAAACCCTGCGGCCGGACATCGCCGTCTGGATGAACCTCACGCCCGACCATCTCGACCGCCACGGCGATCTCGCCGGCTATGTGCATGCCAAGTCGCGCATCTTTGCCGGCATGGGGGACGAGGATCTCGCCATCGTCTGCACCGATGACGAACCGAGTCGCGAGGTCGCCGCAACGCTCGATGGCCGCATGGGCCTTCGCACCTTCGGTCGCAGCGACGGCGTCGATTGCCGGATCGAGGGAGAACGGCTCGCCTGTGCGGGTGGCGGCGCGCACGATCTTTCGGATCTGCCATCGCTTCGCGGTGCGCACAATGTCGACAATGCCGCCGCCGCGGCGCTCGTGCTCGGTGCACTCGGCGTCGATGACAGCTCCGCCATCCGCAAGGGGCTGCTCGGTTTTCGCAGCCTGCCGCACCGCGCGGAGGAGGTGGCGGGTTTCGGCCATGTCCGCTTCATCAATGACAGCAAGGCGACCAATCCGGTGTCGGCGACCCGCAGCCTCTCGACCTATCCGAACATCTTCTGGATCGCCGGCGGCAAGCCGAAGCCGGGTGGCTTCGCCGATGTGCTGCCGTTTCTCGGTGAGGTCCGTCATGCCTACCTGATCGGTGAGGCCGCAGCGGAGCTCGCATCGGCTCTCGCCGGCAGGGTGCCTCTCAGCGAGCATGCCGACATGGCCGCCGCGATGCGGGCGGCGTTCGCGGATGCAAGGACATTCACCGACGGGGAAGCCACGGTTCTCCTGTCTCCGGCCTGTGCCTCCTTCGACCAGTTCGCAAGCTATGAGGAACGTGGTGACCGTTTCCGCGAGATCGCGCGGGAGATGGTAGCGAACGCGTCTCCCGGACTTGTCGGAGGTGCCGCATGACACCGTTTGCCCGTCATGACCGCACCTTCGTCGGCCGCTGGTGGTGGACCGTCGACCATTTCATGCTGGGTGGCATCCTCGTGCTGGCCATGCTCGGCGTGTTCATGGTGTTCGCCGCCAGTCCGCCGATGGCCTCCCGCCTCGACTTCGCCGAGACCCATTTCATCGTCAAGCATGCGACCATGCTGGCAGCATCGATGACGCTGCTCTTCCTCATGTCGCTGTTCGGCCCGCGCGGCGTGCTCAGGATCGCCTGGATCTGTCTCGCCGTGTTCGGCATGCTCACGCTCGCGACCCTCTTTTTCGCCGAGGAGGTCAAGGGCTCGCAGCGCTGGCTGCGCATGTTCGGCATGCAGCTCCAGCCGAGCGAATTCCTCAAGCCGTCGCTCGCCGTGATCGGTGGCTGGCTGCTCGCCCGGGCCGAGGGCATGAGCGGTGCCCTGCCGGCTGCCGTCTTCGTCGGATTGTCGGTCTGCATTCTGCTCATGCAGCCCGATGTCGGCATGGCTGCGGTCGTGACGCTGATCTTCTGCGCCCAGCTCTTCGTCGCCGGACTGAGCTGGTATCTGGTGGGGCTCGTGCTCACCACGGGCATCGTCGGCCTCTATGGCGCCTACACCTTCCTGCCGCATGTGCGCGAGCGCTTCGATGTCTTCTTCGGTCCCGTTGCCGAATACGACCAGATCGGCATGGCCATGCGCGCGCTGTCGTCGGGTGGTCTCTTCGGACGCGGGCCGGGCGAGGGCGTGGTCAAGTACTCGCTGCCCGAGGCGCATTCGGATTTCGTCTTCGTCACCGCCGCCGAGGAGTTCGGCATCCTCTTCTGCCTGCTCATCGTCTTCGTCTTCGCCGTGGTCGTGCTCAAGGCTCTGCATCGCGTCCAGCAGAACAATGACCGCTTCGTGCAGCTCGCGGCCTTCGGCCTTGCCGCCGAACTCGGCCTTCAGGCGGTCATCAACATGGCGGTGAATCTCAATCTCATGCCGACCAAGGGCATGACCCTGCCGCTGATCTCCTATGGCGGTTCGTCGATGCTCGCACTCGGCGTCGGCCTCGGCATGCTCCTCGCTCTCACCCGGCGCGGCGTGCGCCTTGGAGGCGGGGCATGAGCAGCATGTATGTCGTCGCCACGGGCGGCACCGGTGGCCATGTCTTTCCGGCCCTTGCCCTCGCGCGCGAGCTGGCCGGCCGGGGCGACAGCGTCACGTTCCTCACCGACGGGCGCGGGATGCGCTACCTTCCCGTCGACATGCCCCACCGCGAGATCGACGCCGCCAGCCCGAGCGGTGGCTGGGTGCGGCGTGCCGGCGCGCTCTTCTCGCTGGCGAAGGGGCTGTTCGAAAGCCTTGCCGCGATGCGTGACCTTCGTCCGCGCGCGGTCGCCTGCTTCGGCGGTTACGCCTCCATTCCAGCGGCGTTCGCGGCGCGCCTGCGTTCGGTGCCGGTGATGGTGCATGAACAGAATGCCGTCTTCGGCCGCGCCAATCGCCATATCGGACGGTTCGCGAAGGTCATCGCGCTGAGTTTCGAGGATACCGACAGCCTTCCCGCCGGTACCGCCCGCCGGATCGTCACCGGCAATCCGGTACGTCCGGGCTTCGCCGGAACGATCGGTGAGAGGACCGACGGACGGCTCGAACTGCTCGTCATCGGCGGCAGCCAGGGCGCCCGCATCCTCTCCGATATCGTGCCCGCGGCGGTGCTGGCCCTGCCGGAGGACATCAAGAGCCGGCTGCGCGTCGTCCAGCAATGTCGCGGCGAGGATCTCGAGCGTGTCCGTGACGCCTATGCCGGCGCGCCGTTCGAGGTGGAGCTCGCGGGTTTCTTCGATGACATGCCGCAGCGCATGGGCCGTGCGTCGCTGGTCATCGGCCGTTCGGGAGCATCCACCGTCAGCGAGCTCCTCGCACTCGCACGACCGTCGATCCTCATCCCCTACCTGCACGCCGCCGACGGACACCAGCTTGCCAATGCCGAGCGCCTCGAACGTGCCGGAGCGGCGCTCGTGCATCGTCAGGACGAGGTGACGGGCGAGGCGCTGACCCAGAGCCTCGCCGAACTGCTCGGCGACAATGACCGGCTCGCCTCCATGGGCAGGGCCGCCGCCGGTCTCGATCGCAGCGATGCCGCGTCGGCGCTCGCCGATGCCCTGCAGTCCATCGCCGGGGGGGAGCGCTCATGAAGATCCGTGCGCTCGACATTCCGCTCGACATCGGCCCCATCCATTTCGTCGGCATCGGCGNNCGGCATGAGCGGCATCGCCGAGATCCTCTGCAACATGGGCTATCGCGTGCAGGGTTCGGACATCGCCGAAAATGCCAATACCCGGCGTCTCGCCGGCCTCGGCGCGCGGATCATGGCCGGCCATGCGGCGGACAATGTCGATGGTGCCGACGTGCTCGTCGTTTCGTCGGCCATCGCCGCCACCAACCCGGAACTGGAGGAAGCCCGCCGCCGCCGCATTCCCGTCGTGCGCCGCGCCGACATGCTCGGTGAACTGATGCGCCTCGGCCGCTCGGTGGCGGTCGCCGGAACCCATGGCAAGACGACGACGACGGCCATCGTCGCCGGCCTGTTCGACGCTGCCGGGCTCGATCCGACGGTCATCAATGGCGGCATCATCANNCATCAACGCCTATGGCACCAATGCCAGGCTCGGCCAGGGTGAGTGGATGGTGGTCGAGGCCGACGAGAGCGACGGCAGCTTCCTGCGCCTGCCGGCGACCATCGGCGTCGTCACCAATATCGATCCCGAGCACATGGAGCATTATGGCAGCTTCGATGCGGTGCGCCGGGCCTATCTCGATTTCGTCGAGCGCCTGCCGTTCTACGGCTTCGCCGTGCTCTGCACCGATCATCCCGAGGTCCAGGCGCTGCTCGCGAGGATCACCGACCGTCGTGTCGTCACCTACGGGCTCAACACCCAGGCCGATGTCCGTGCGCTCGATGTCGCGCTCGACATGGACGGCTCGCGGTTCGATGTGGAGATCCGCGAGCGCGCCACCGGCGCCCTGCGCAGGATCGAGGGCCTGCGGCTGACGCTTCGTGGCGAGCACAATCTCACCAATGCGCTCGCGGCCATCGCGATCGCCGCCGAACTCGGCCTTGCCGATGACGCCATCCGCGAAGCCTTCGCCGGCCTGCGCGGGGTCAAGCGGCGCTTTACCGTCACCGGCGTGGTCGACGGGGTCACCATCGTTGACGACTATGCCCATCATCCGGTCGAGATCCGCGCCGTTCTCGCAACCGCCCGCGCCTCGGCCACCGGCCGGGTGATCGCGGTCATGCAGCCCCATCGCTACAGCCGCCTGCAGGATCTGTTCGACGGCTTCTGTACCGCTTTCACCGATGCCGACGTGACCGTCATCGCACCCGTTCATGCCGCCGGCGAGACGCCGGTCGAAGGCGTGGATCGTGATGCGCTGATCGACGGCATCCGCAGTCACGGACAGCGGGATGTGATGGCGCTCGATGGTCCCGAGGGTCTCGCCGGACTGGTGAAGACCATCGCCGGGCCCGGCGATATCGTGCTCTGCATGGGAGCCGGCAGCATCACCCAGTGGGCGGCCAGCCTGCCGGGCGAACTGGAAGGGAGGCGCGCATCGTGACCGATACGGACGGCCTTGCCATGCTCGGCGAGCGGTTGCGGGAGAATGTTCCGCTTCGGCCGCTCACCTGGTTCCGTGTCGGCGGACCGGCACGCCATCTCATGCTGGCGCGTGGCGAGAACGATGTGCGTGACGCGCTGGCTGCGGGCCGGGACGGTTTCCTGCTGCCCATGGGGGTGGCCTCGAACATGCTCGTGCGCGATGGCGGAGTGGACGGGCTCGTCATCCGCTTCGGTGGCGACCTCGCGAAGGTGGTGACCGATGGCGAGACGGTGACGGCCGGCGCCGGCGCGCTCGACCAGCGGGTTGCCCAGGTGGCGCAGAAGGCCGGACTTTCCGGGCTCGAGTTCTTCATCGGCATTCCCGGTACGATCGGCGGTGCCGTGCGCATGAATGCCGGTGCCTTCGGGGGTGAAACCGCCGGGCGGTTCATTCACGCCGACTGCATGGATCCTTCGGGACGGGTGCACCGGCTTTGCGCGGAGGATCTCGGCTTCAGCTACCGGCACAGCGAGCTTCCCGCCGGTTTCATCGTCCTGCGCGCCGCCTTTCGCTGCGTTCCGGGCGACGGCGAGGCCATCGCCGCGCGCATGGCGGAGATCAGGGCCGAACGCGAGGCCGCACAGCCGCTGCGCGCGGCCACCGGCGGCAGCACCTTCAAGAATCCGCCCGGCGGCAAGGCCTGGGAACTCATCGACGCGGCCGGCTGCCGGGGGCTCCGTATCGGCAACGCGATGGTCTCTGAGGTCCATTGCAATTTTCTCATCAACACCGGCGATGCCACTGCCGCCGACATCGAGGCGCTCGGCGAGGAGGTCCGCCGCCGGGTCTTCGACACGTCCGGCGTCCGGCTCGAATGGGAGATCATCCGCGTCGGCGAACCATTGCCACAAGCTGGGGAAAGCGCATGAGCAAGCATGTTGCCGTGCTCATGGGCGGGCTCAGCGTCGAACGCGAGGTTTCGCTGGTTTCCGGCGATGAATGCGCGCGGGCGCTGGAGAGCCGGGGATATCGGGTGACGCGCGTGGATGCGGGTCATGACCTGCCGCGCAAGCTCGATGAGCTGCAGCCCGATTGCGTGTTCAATGCCCTGCATGGCCGGCTCGGAGAGGATGGCCGCGTGCAGGGGCTGCTCGACTGGATGCGGATTCCCTATACCCATTCGGGCGTGCTCGCCTCGGCGATCGCCATGGACAAGCCGATGGCGCTGCGCCTGTTCGGCGGCGCCGGCATGCGGACTCCCGAGGGCCGGGTCATGACGCTGGCCGAGGTACTCGCGGCACCGCCCTTCGATGCGCCCTATGTGGTGAAGCCTGCCGCCGAGGGGTCGAGCGTCGGTGTCACCATCATTCATGAAGAGGACAGCCGGGCCCTGAGCGAGCGGAACGATGTGGATCCGAAGGCGCGGGTGCTGGTGGAGCGATATATACCGGGACGCGAGCTCACCTGCGCCATTCTCGGCGACCGTGCATTGACGGTCACGGAAATCGCCCCGAATAAGGGGTTTTACGACTATTGCGCAAAATACACCGAGGGTTATGCTAGTCACATCCTCCCGGCACCCGTAGAGGAGACGGTGCTGCAGCAGGTCCAGGAATGGTCGCTTGCTGCACATCGTCTTCTCGGCTGCCGCGGCGTGTCCCGTTCGGACTTCCGCTATGACCCCGCCCGGGGCGAAAGCGGCCTTTTCATTCTCGAGATCAACACCCAGCCCGGCATGACACCGCTTTCGCTCGTTCCCGAGCAGGCAGCGCATTGCGGCATGGAATTCGCCGATCTTCTCGTCGAACTGGTGGAGGCCGCCCGATGCGATTTCTGAAGAAGAAGCCGGTGGCCGGCGGGCCGAAACTGCGTTCGGCGCGCGCAAGGGGACACCGCAAGCCGCCACCGCCGCGCTGGCGTCGTCCGCTTCTGGTCGGTTGCACACTTCTTTTCGGCTGTGCTCTTGCTGCAACCACAGGTTGGTGGATTGTGAGTCAGAATGTCGCCGGACGGGTTCTTGCCGCGCTTGTCGGCGAAACCGTGGATTGGACCCGTCATGCCGGCCTGCAAGTGCGTGAAGTGCTGGCCATTGGTCGTGAACGCACAAAATCTGGGGATATCCGTGACAAAATAGAGAACATCTATGGACAAAATATACTTACGGTTGATATTTCGGGAGTGAAGGCGCGGCTCGAGGAGCTGCCCTGGGTCCGGTCGGCGACAGTGAGCCGCATGCTTCCGGACTCCCTCTATCTGAGACTTGAAGAACGGCGTCCCATCGCTCTTTGGCAGGACGGGACGGGCGCCGCCAGACTGATCGATGAACATGGCGAAGTCATTTCCGTCGAGGAGCTCGATATTTACAGAGATTTGCCAGTAGTGAGCGGAAACGGCGCGCGCGTGGAAGCTGCATCCCTGTTCCGGCAGTTGCTCGATCAGCCCGAACTCGTCGGACGCATCAGCGGTGCCGAGCTGGTCGAGGGACGGCGCTGGAACCTCTTCCTCGATGGCCGCATCGCCGTGCAGCTCCCGGCCGAGCGCCTCGAAAAGGCATGGCAGCTTCTCGCCCGCACCGAACGGGAAACCGGCATTCTCGACCGGGCAATCGAGGCCATAGACCTGCGCAATCCCGACTGGCTGATCGTCCGTCTGGTCGACGAGGCCACGGGCGGCGCTTCTGGACAACGGGCATGAACGAGAC
>JAGREZ010000369.1:2460-5630 GCA_020446285.1 Geminicoccaceae bacterium | reverse complement strand
CGCTGGCGCATGGCCTGGGAGACGGCATGCCGGGGGCGGCGCGACGGTTCGGCCCTGTCGGCGCGATGGCCGTATTCGCGTTCGAGCCGGGTTGCGCCGAAATACAGCAGCGGTGCGGCGGCGAAGGCGCTCATGCCGGCGAAGCAGACGGCGGCGACGCGCCAGCCGAACGACCCGGCGAGGACGGCGCCGAGTGGAAAGGCGAGGGCGGAGGCGAAACCGGCGACGAGCGTGATGCGCACGATCGCCGGCCGGGCATCGCCCTGAAGCGTGCGGGTGACGAAGGAGAAGCAGGGTTCGTAGAGCGCGCCGGACTGGGCGACGCCGATCACGAGCCAGGCGAGGATGAACTGCACATGGTTCTGCGCGTTCGCGAGGAAGAGCAGGCCGATCCCGCCCAGTACGGGTGCCGTGCCGAGCAGGATCCGGCCATGTCCCCTGTCGATGATGCGTCCGCACAGGGGCGAGAGCAGTGCCGACAGGAGGATGGCGAGCGAGAAGGCGGCGGCGATCCGCTCCTTGCTGTAGGCGAGATCGGTTTCGAACGCATGGAAGAGGGCGGCGAAACTGTAGAACATCGCCGCCCATGCCAGTGTCTGCCCCGACGCCAGCGCCAGAACGGGCAGTGAGAGCCGGTCGCGTCTCATTTTAACCGGAGTGTCGGTGCCTTCATGCGGCGAACAGGCCCTCGAGCGCGTTTTCGAGCGGCTTCGGTCCGGCGATGATGCGACCGCCATTGACGAGGCCGTCATCCGCAAGGAAGTCGCAGACGAATCCGCCCGCTTCCTCGACCAGCAGGAGACCGGCGAGACAGTCCCAGCTGTTCATGTGCGGTTCGACATAGCCGATCAGGCGTCCGGCCGCCGTCCAGGCGAGGCCCAGCGCGCCCGAGCCGTGCCGGTGATAGATGCCGCCCTGACGCAGCAGCTTCTCGATGACGGGCACGATCTCGTCGCTGGTGCTGCGCATGGAATAGCCGACGCTGACGGTTCCGGCGGTGAGGTCGGCGGCATCGGCCACGCGGATCGCCTCGCCATTGAGAAACGCGCCGCCGCCGCGCCGGGCGGTGAACAGTTCCTCGGTGCAGGGATCGTAGATCACGCCCGTATCGATCGAGCCGTCGCGACACCATGCGATGGAAATGCACCAGCTGGCGATCCCGTTGAGAAAGCACCAGGTGCCGTCGATCGGATCGATCACCCAGTGGCCGCCGCCTGCCTTCGGATCGCTCGGCGGATGCTCCTCGCCGACGAAACCGTCATCCGGACAGAGGGCCGCGAGGCGCGTGCGGATCAGCGTCTCGACCTCCCGGTCGGCCTCGCTGACGAGATCCTGCAGGCCCTTCTGGACGATATCGAGCTGGCCGCGGCGCCTGTAGTAACGCATGGCCAGTTGCCCCGCCTCGCGGGCGACGGCTTCGGCGATGGCGAGGCGATGCGCGGCTTCGATGTCTGGCACGGAATGTGATCCCTGTTTGTGCTGCGACCGGCGCGGCGCCGGCCCGGATGGCGGAAAACGCCCGGCGATCGGCGATCTTCGCCATTTCGCCGGGCGAACCAGTCGGGGTATAGCAGCGTATTGATAAAATGCCGACAGCCGCGACGGCCGTCCCAAAGGGATGCGAGGCAAAGGGACCGTGGACTTCGTCGGCGTTCGGGCGCGCAGCGCCACTGCGCTGGCCCTCTCGCCTCCTCGCCCCCGGCCTCTTTGCCTCGCATCGCGGCTATCGGCATTTTATCAACACGCTGCTAGAACAGATGAACGCGGGAGAGGAGACGCAATGATTGTGGTAGATGCCAATGGTGCGAGGATCCCATCCATCGGTTTCGGTACATGGGAACTGCGCGGCGAGGATGCCGTCCGGCTGGTCGCGAACGCGCTCGAGGCCGGGTACCGGCATGTCGACACCGCCGCGCGCTACGGCAACGAGGTGGAGGTCGGCAAGGGGCTCAGGGCTTCCGGTGTGCCGCGTTCGGAGATCTTCCTTACGACCAAGATCTGGCCGGACCGGTTCAGGGGCGATGATTTCCGTGCTGCGGCGCGCGAGCGGCTCGACCTGCTCGGCGAGGATCATGTCGATCTCCTGCTGCTTCACTGGCCGAATCCCGATGTGCCGCTCGCGGAAACCATCGAGGCGCTGAACTGGGCGCGTGCGACCGGCATCGCCCGGCATATCGGCGTGAGCAACTTCACGACCGCCCACATCGCCGAGGCCACCCGCCTTTCCACCCATCCGCTGGTCTGCAATCAGGTCGAATATCATCCCTTCCTGTCGCAGGACAAGGTGCTGGCCGCCACCCGCGCCGCCGGCATGGCGCTGACCGCCTATTGTCCGATCGCCCGCGGCAAGGTGCTGGAAAACGCGACCATCGCCGATATCGGCCGGCGGCACGGCAAGTCGGCCATTCAGGTGACGTTGCGCTGGCTGGTCCAGCAGGACGGGGTCGTTGCCATTCCGCGCACATCCAGTCCCGAGCGGGCCGCCGCCAATATCGACATTTTCGACTTCGAGCTCGATCCGGCCGAGATGGATGCCATCGGCGCGCTGGGCTCGCCGGCCGGCCGCATGGTCGAACTCGACATCGCTCCGCAATGGGACTGAACGTCATGAAGCTCCACCACGCCGCCGCTTCGCCCTTCGTCCGCAAGGTTCTGGTCGTTGCCCACGAAACGGGTCTCGCCGATCGTATCGAGATCAACACCGTGCAGGTCACGCCGGTTGCGCCGAATGCCGAACTCATGGCCGACAATCCGCTGAGCAAAATTCCGTGTCTGGTCACCGATGACGGGCTTGCGCTGATGGACAGCCGGGTGATCTGCGAATATCTCGACAGCCTGCATGACGGGCCGAAGCTGTTTCCCGAAGAGCCGGAGCGCCGCTGGAAGGTCCTGCGGCTCGCCGCACTCGCCGACGAGGCGATGGATGCGGTGGTGGGTGTCCGCTACGAGACCTTCATCCGGCCCGAGGAAAAGCGCTGGCAACCCTGGATCGATAACCAGTTCGCCAAGATCACCCGCACGCTCGACCATCTCGAACCGCAGGCGGCCAACTGGAACGGGAAGATCTGTATCGGCACCATCACGCTCGCCTGCCTGCTGCCCTATCTCGATTTCCGCTTCCCCGAACTCGACTGGCGCGCCCGCAGGCCGACACTCGCGAAGTGGCAGGA
>JAGREZ010000369.1:1287-2369 GCA_020446285.1 Geminicoccaceae bacterium | reverse complement strand
TGCTACTGGCGGGTGACGGTGAAGCCCTTGCGCCGGAGCATGGCCGGAACGCCGTCCTTGCCGACGAGGTGGCCCGCACCGACGACGATGAGTGCCATTCCCTTGCCTTTCATCAGTTCGACGATCTGCCCGACCCAGTTCTCGTTGCGCCGGACGAGGAGGGCATCGTAGACGGCGTCGCTGGCGATCTGGCTGCGGAGTTCCTTGGCGAGCCTCCATGCCTTGCCCGAAATCCAGAGTTCGAGAAGCGATTGATAGCTGCCGGTTTCGCTTTCGGTCGCCGCGAGAAAGGCTTCGAGGTCGGCAAGCGCCTCCTCCTCGGGGGCTGCGGCGAGCGCGCTGATCTGGTCGTCGGCGGTCTCGAAATAGCGGATTTCCTTGCCCGCGCGCCTTGCCTCGCGTTCGATGGTGTAGTCGACGCCGAGGGTCAGGCGTGCGCCCGAATCGGTGGCCATGGCGTCGGTCAGGAGGTGTTTGGCGTACCAGGGCTGCATGTAGTAGAAATCGCCGAGATGCAGGTCGGCGTCCCCGACGATCTTCTCGAGCCGTCGCCAGCCCGCCGGGGTCAGCTTGTAGCTCAGATCGGTCACGCGCCGGTCACCCGTGTGCCGCAGCCATGATTCCGCCGCCGGGATCCTGACATCCGCCTCGAAATAGACCAGCGGCGTCTCCTCGACGATCCGGTCGATCGTTTCGGTGCGCCATCGGGTGCCCGGTGGCAGGACGTGAATGGACCCGAGCATCCATATCTCGGAATCGGTGTCGGTGGCTTTCCAGAGGATGGGTGCTGGCCGGGCATCCGCGAGGCCGGCGGACGGCGTGGCCGCATCGCCCCGGACGGTCAGGGCGAGAAGGATTGCGAGGGCGAGCGCCAGTCGATACATGGAACGCGGCTCCGGACGTAGGGCGGGCGGTTCCGCATACTGGACCCGTCAGGTTAACAGCGGGTTGACAAATCGTCGAATCCCGACGCCGGGCGGCTTTCAGTCGGCGATCCAGGGGCGCCAGAACTTCACGGATTCGCGCAGCGCGTCGACGGCGATGCTGTCATCGGGCTCGCGCTCGCGGAAGCTGAACTCGAA
>JAGREZ010000369.1:0-1190 GCA_020446285.1 Geminicoccaceae bacterium | reverse complement strand
CCGCCCTTGTTCATCGAGCTCTGCTTGATGTGGATGACCGGGCTGTCGGCGGCGAAGGACTCGGCCCATGCGTAGGGATCGGTATCGGCCGGGTTCGGCGAGGAGACATCGCCATGGTCGATATCGGAATTGAGGTGGACGGGAAGGGGCATGTCCTCGTTGATCCAGGCATGTTGCCGGCGGCAGACCTCGATCGTGTGGCCGAATTCGCGGCGGACCGACATGGGTTCCCACATCAGGTATTCGAGGCCTTTTTCCTTCGCATGGAAGGCGAGGGTGCGCCAGTGATCGCGCACCTGTGCGAAGCGTTCCTCGCGTCGCGCCGGATCGCGATCGTCGCGATAGGTGAGGATGCCGAGCTGTCCGCCCGTTCCGCGCGCGCCGAGATCGGCGGCGATCTCGATCCAGCGTTTGAACCATGCGAGACTGTGCGCGCGTATGTCGGCGTCGGGATGTCCCAGATGGTTCAGTCTCGTATAGGCGCCGGTGAAGGTGTGGCTGATTCGTACGCCATGCGCCTCGCAGGCCCGGTCGTAGGCGCGGACATGGCGGGCGATGACCGCTGCCGGCCAGTCCGGGCTCAGGATTTCCGGGGTCAGCTGAATGCGCCGGAGACCCGCAACCGCACCGACCGTGCGCACCAGCTCATCGGGTTCGACGATCCTGTTGATTGCGAAATTGGTATTGATTCCGAGGCTGAATCCCATGGCGTCCTCACTTCCGCTATCCGTTAACTCCTAGCAGCGTGTTGAAGAAATGCCGAGAGCCGCATCTCGAAGACACGGGAGGTTCCGCGCGGCCCGACCGCTTCCGTCGGACCGCCGCCGGCGAGACCCGGTAATGTCGATTTTCCCGGCATCATGAATGGTAATGAAAATAGTCTCACAAATGAAAGTAAATGTGCGAAAAGCCATATTTGTTAACGAATATTTTGCCAAACGATTTCACGATCGATATACCAGTTATCGCAGCCTTTCATTCCCATCATGAAGGCGCGATCTACCAAGTACTGATTTATATCTGTAGTTTTCTGAACTGCAGCAAATAACATACGGTCATGTTGCAATCTTCCGAAGCGGCGTGTTCCTGCGAGCACGCCGCTTCCTTTTTCGCGCTCCTGCCTCCCCCGCTTCTCTCCGGTCCAACCCCCCGTAGCGACCTGATCCACTCCCCTCCCGTACGGAAGCACC
>JAGREZ010000368.1 GCA_020446285.1 Geminicoccaceae bacterium | reverse complement strand
CCTGCTCGATGGGGTTCTGGGTCGCGAGGACATGGAAGGGCTCGGGCAGCGCGTGATCGGTGCCGGCCACGGTCACCTTGCCCTCCTGCATCGCCTGCAGCAGCGCCGCCTGGGTGCGGGGGCTGGCGCGGTTGATCTCGTCGGCCATCAGCAACTGGCTGAAGACCGGTCCCCGTATGAAGCGGAAACTGCGCTCGCCCGACGGCAACTCGTCCACCACTTCGGATCCGAGAATGTCGAAGGGCATGAGATCGGGGGTGAACTGGATGCGTTTCTCGCCGAGACCGAGGACCGTTCCAAGGGTCGCCGCGAGCCGCGTCTTGGCGAGGCCGGGTACGCCGACGAGAAGGGCATGGCCGCCGCAAAGGAGCGTGACGAGACATTCCTCGATCACGTCCTCCTGACCGAAAATCACCTTGCCGATCTCCGATCGCACGCGCGCGAGCGTTTCCACGGACTCGTCGAGCTGTCGCTCCAGTTGATCGGTTGTCAAATCGTTCAATTCGAACTCCCTGCGGGCCGATGCCGGACCGGAGACGGGCGCTGTCTGCATGACAACGGCGGATGAGGCTGGAACAGCGGTCCTCTCCTCTCTAAATAGAGCAAGAGTGATCGGATTTCACCCGATTGCAAGCTTCGCCGAATCGAAAATTCGTGATTGCGGGGAACAGATGAAGCGCCGCTTCGATCCGGACAGGATTCTGAGGGAGTTGCGGTCGAGCGGCCGGGAGCCCGGTCGCTTCGATATCCGCATCGATTCGCGCGGTTGCTGGTACCATGAGGGCGGACTGATCGGGCGCATCGAACTCGTCCGCCTGTTCTCCACGGTCCTGCGGATCGACGAGGATGGCGGCTACTGGCTGGTGACGCCGGTGGAGCAGGGGCGCATCGAGGTCGAGGATGTGCCGTTCGTCTGGGTCGAGCTTCGCCGTGGCGAGCGGGACGGTGCGCCGCTTTTCGAACTCAGGAACAATCTGGACGAATGGGTATCCGTCGATGCCGATCGTCCGCTGCGTCTGCGCGAGCTGGCTGGCGGAGGCGGGACCGCCCCCTATGTCGAATGGCGTGACGGTCTTTTCGGGCGGGTCGACCGTCCGGTCTATTATGAACTCGCCGAACTGGCTCTTGAGCATGACGGCGTTTTCGGCATTTTCAGTGGCGGTATCTTTCACAGGCTCGGTGACCCTTGAACCACATCGCCCGGCTCGACGCCCGCAGCCTGCGGGAGATCGTTCAGGAAAGCTCGCTCGACGAGACGACGGAGCATATCGCCGGCGACGATTCCCGTGACCGCCAGCGCTCGCGGCTGACGCCGGCGGCGGTGCTGATCGCGCTCATCGCCCGCGTGGACGGGCCGTCGCTCGTGCTCACGAGGCGCACCGCGCATCTGAGTGCACATGCCGGGCAGATCAGTTTTCCGGGCGGGCGCATGGAGCCCGAGGATGCCAACGCTGCCGCTGCCGCACTGCGCGAGGCGAACGAGGAGATCGGGCTGGATCCGTCGGCGGTCGAGGTTCTCGGCGGACTGCGCTCCTACGATACGGTCACCGGCTTTCGCATCCATCCCATCGTCGGCTGGATCGAACCGCCGGTGTCCTTCGAGACCGATCCCTTCGAGGTCGAGGAACTGTTCGAGGTGCCGTTCACGTTCATCGTCGATCCACACAATCGCCGGCGCGATTCCTTCGTTCTGGGTGGCGTGCGCCGGCATTACTGGGCAATTCCCTACAGGCACTACTATATCTGGGGAGCCACCGCGGGCATGCTGGTCAATTTCAGCCGGATCCTGCATCGCCAGTCCTGACCACAGCCGGAAGAGGGCCGCTCATGGGCCGGATCGTGCTTCAATATCTGTTTCCGTTCATCCTGCCCTTCATCGCCTATTTCGGCTGGCGGCTGCTCATGGCGCGGGGGCAGGGGTTCCTCAAGGATACGCCCTGGTATGTCCTNNNACCGTCATGGGTCTCTCGCTTTCGATCGTGTCGCTCATCGGGCTGGCGCTGGTCGAGGGCGGCTCGCCCGACGGGGTCTATGTGCCGCCCCATGTCGAGGACGGGCGGATCGTTCCGGGTCGCGTCGAAGAGCCATGAATCTATTTGGGTACATTCCCC
>JAGREZ010000367.1:1167-3964 GCA_020446285.1 Geminicoccaceae bacterium | reverse complement strand
GCATATCTAACGCAAATTGAGCCTAAAGCTATCGACAGCGGAGAGTTGCACAATCTTGTCGATGAGGCGATCCGGAAAGAGCGGGCAGGTGAACTGCATCGTCTCCCTCTCACGCGTTGCGGCTCCTGTGTTTCGACACAGCTCCACTATTTCGACCAGGCGTTGGCAAGGCACCGGATCGCCAAGTCAGCACGCAAACGCGAAGAGACAGGAAATGCCCTTCGACGCGCTGGCCGCGATCTGACATTCGCCGTCGATGCCATGAAGCGGCGGATGGAAACCGAACAGGCCGATGCAGAACTCTTCCAGATCGATGACCAGATCATGCCGCCTTATCGCTTCAGCAGGCAGATGAGCATCAGGGTGAGCTATCGCTGGCGAAGAACCATCTCGGACGAATGGCAATGGGGCAGCATCACCTTCGTCCACCATCACGACCCGCGCCCCGACTATACGACGCCAACGCCCAAGCGAAAGCCGAGCGCCGCCAAGCAGGAACAGGAGCTTCAAAACAGGCTCTACCAGATATGGGAGCATCTGATGCGGGCGGCGCTCTATTCGGTGCGCGATTATTTCAGGGATGGCGGTGATGGCACCAAAATCCCGGAGACGTTTCAGGTGACGGTCGATTCCTATAGTCGCGGGCTGAATAACTACAGCACGCAGTTCTGGCGTCCGCAGCCCTGACTGCATGTGCGGGTCGTGAAGGCAGGCGGCGCTCACGCTCCGCCTGATCCGAACCGATAGACCGGAATGCCGAGCTTGCGGGCCTTGTCGGCGAGATTGTCCTGGATGCCTGTGCCGGGGAAGACGATGACGCCGATCGGCATGATCGCCAGCATGGCGTCGTTGCGCTTGAAGGGGGCGGCCTTGGCGTGTTTGGTCCAGTCTGGCTTGAAGGCGACCTGCGGCACATGCCGAGTCTCGGCCCAGCGGGCGGCGATCTTCTCGGCGCCTTTGGGGGAACCGCCGTGCAGCAGCACCATGTCGGGGTGCTTGGCGTGAACCTGATCGAGCTTGGCCCAGATCAACTTGTGGTCGGCGGTGTCGCCACCGGTGAAGGCGATCTTTGGCCCGGCGGGCACCAGCACCTCGGTTTCGGCGCGGCGCTTGGCGGCGAGGAAATCTCTGGAGTCGATCACCGCGGAGGTGAGCTGGCGGTGGTTGACGCGCGATCCGGTGCGCTGAGACCAGGGTGAGCCGGTGATGCGGAGGTAGCGGTCGGCGGCGCTGTCGCAGAACACTTCCAGGCTGTCGCGGCGCTCGATCAGCGATTGCCCGACTTCGATCAGGCTTTCGAGCTGGACGGATTTGACCTCGGAGCCGTCCTGTTCGCGCTGGAGGCGCTTCTGCCCCTGCTCGTTGTCGTCCAGTTTGCGCTCGACCCGATCGACGGCGCGGTGGAACATATTGACGGTCGACCAGAGGAGATCGTCGAGATCGTGGTCGAGGCTGGTGTCGACCATCGTGGCGACGAGGGCGTCGAAGATGTCGGCGACGGCGCCTTCGATGATGCGGCCCTCCGGTGCCGGGCGGGGATCCGGTTCGTCCTCGGAAGGACGGTAGCCGTAGAGCTGAAGTTCCTGTGCGATGTGGTCGGTGGGTGAGGATTCGTGGTGGGGTTCGTATTCGTCATACGCGCTCATGGGATGCTCCGTCGGTGGACCGCGACCGTCGCGGCCTTCATGGCGACGAAGCCCATCGGCGGGACGGGCCTGCACCCGGCGCGAAGCGCCGGGCCGGAGCGTGAGCGGAGGATGGCGAAGCGCGGCTATTTTGCCTCGCGATGGAAAGGCGGCTTCGCCGCCGCCGGAAAATAGCCGGCGCAGCCATTGCCGACCCGGCCCGGCTATGGGCCGATCGCCCTCTCGAAGGCCGAGGCGCGGTCCTCTGCCGATGTCGGGGCATCCGGGCGGGCATGGCGATGACCCCGCCACCGTCCTCCCTGCCGGCTATGCCACCAGAGACATGAAGCGGGCGACATCCTGCGGGGCGAGCTGCACCCTGAGCATGGCGTGGAGCGCATCCGTGCCGAAGTGGCGGAGATCCTCGTTGAAGTCTCCGAGCCGCGGCGAGAGCACGATCGCCTCGATCCCGGCCGCGTTCGCCCGTTCGGCGAGACTGTCCCGCGCGCTTATCCCCGCCGGGTCGTTGTCGCGGACGATATAGAGCCGGCGAAGATCGTCGGGGAACAGGATGGCGGCTAGATGGGTAGCAGACAGGGCGGCCGCCATCGCCATGTGCGGAAGCACCTGACGTGCCGACAGGATGGTTTCGATGCCTTCGCCCGCTGCCATCACCTCGCCGGCGTTCCCGAAGCGGACCGCGTGGCCGAGCAGGTCGCCCATCGCCTTGCGCGGCGTGTCGATCGGCGCCTTGCCAACCCGGATAGGATCTGGGTCGTCAGGGTCAAGCCAGGTGCGATGTGCGCCGGTGATCGTGCCCCGAAGATCGGTGACGGCGGCGATCATCGCTGGCCAAGTTTCCGTCGGGCCATGATCGTCCGGTCGATAGTAGCAGCGCGGATGGAAGCGGAGGCTTCCGGTTCCGTGCAAAGCCGTAATGCCGCGATTGCGGAGATACGCTTCTACGAGCGTGCCGCCGATCGGCTGCGACATAGCGAACAGCCGTCTTGCCGCCTCGGACGAGCCTGACGGGGCTGGCGTGCCCAGTCGCTTCTTCGTCACCGGTGCGGGTTCTGGACGCGGCAGACTGAGAAAGGAACGGGCCTCCCGGGCGACATCGGCGAAGTCGATCAGGCCGCAGCTCTCTCGGATCACATCGAGCAGATCGCCAT
>JAGREZ010000367.1:0-1032 GCA_020446285.1 Geminicoccaceae bacterium | reverse complement strand
AGATAGTGGCGGCAAACCGCCTCGGCCTCCTGGCCTAGACGGGTCGCCAGATCGGAAGCGTCGAGCCGGGTCATCATGCCGCCTCGCGCTCGCCGATGCGCTGCACAGGATAGCGGCCGAGCACACGTTCCAGCACAGCCGGCCCATTGGCGTCGGTCGGCACGAACATGCGCAGCTTCCACGAGATGATCTCGTGGAACAGGCCGTAGGTCGTCAGGCGCTCGCGCATGGTGTCGTTGAATCCCGACAGCTCCACGCGGTCGGCGCCCATGACGCGAACGCGCCGAAGCTGAAGCCCCTCGGCGAGGTCGAGGATCGTGCGCCCGTCCATCAGCGCCACGAAGGCGTCGGCAGGCGCGAGTGTGACCGCGTCGGTCGCGGTCGCATTGGCCGCCCAGGCCGGCGAGACCTTGCGGCCGACGATCCGCTCGCCGTCATCGGTCTGGAGCCGATAGACACGGGTGGATTCGTTCGGCAGCCGCTTCCAGATCGGCAGCAACAGTCCGGCGACGATGTGGATCGTGCTATCGGAGAATTCCGGCACGTCCGCGACCTCGGCAGTCCAGGCGGCGGCGAAGGTGTTGCGATCCGCCTCGATCCAATGGGTCTCGCCCATCATCTTCACGGGAACGGCGTGCGATTCCATCGGCCGGATCAGCCGGACGCGGCGTTCGATCTCGCCATCATCGAGCATAATCGAGGTTTCTGGAATCTGGACGGCGGCGCGGCCCGACCGCTGGTTGACCAGCAGCTTCGCGCCGGGTTCAAAGAGCCGGGCGAGCGCATCGTCCAGCGTGACCGGACGATTGCGCTCGCGCTGCGCGATGGTCAACAGCCGGGTCTCCGCGCCCGTGCCCGGATGGGTATAGATGGTCTGGCGGCCGGTGACAGTGAAGCCTTCCGCGGTCAGCGTCTCCAGCCCGACATCGTAGATGCCGGCGGCGATGGCGCCCTCGATCTTGGCGGTGAGAAGCTGCTCGAAGGCGGTGAACAGCACGCCTTGAAGTTCGATGGTCAGCGCCAGCAGCCGGT
>JAGREZ010000366.1:2480-4036 GCA_020446285.1 Geminicoccaceae bacterium | reverse complement strand
AGCTCGAAGCGGTGGGCAATCTCGGTTGCGCGTTTGCCGTCTCGCCCGGTGCGACCGAAAGCCTGCTCGACGCCGCGCGCGATATGCCCTGTCCGCTCCTGCCCGGTGCTTCCAGCGCAAGCGAAGTGATGCGTCTGCTGGAGCGCGGCTATGTCCGGCAGAAATTCTTTCCCGCCGAACAGGCGGGCGGTGCACCCTTCCTCAAATCCATCGGCTCGCCGCTGCCCGAGGCCCTCTTCTGCCCGACCGGCGGCATCGGCGTCGCCAATGCCCGGACCTATCTCGATCTGGACAATGTCCTTTGTGTCGGCGGGTCATGGGTCGCACCCCCGGCACTCGTCCGCGATCATGCCTGGGACAGCATCACCGATCTCGCCCTTGCCGCCCGCGCACTCGCCACCGAGGGAAAAAGCTGATGTCGAAACTCGTCGAAAGCGCCGAATGGAAGGCCCTTCAGGCTCATGCCGAAGAGACGGGGCACCGCCATCTGCGCGAGCTCTTCGCCATCGATCCCGAACGGTTCGAGACCTTCTCCTTCAGCCTCGACGATCTCCTCGTCGATCTCTCCAAGCAGCGGATCACGGGCGAAACCCTCGACCTGCTCCTCGACCTTGCCCGCGCCGCCGGTCTCGAAGGCTGGCGGGATCGCATGTTCGCCGGTGAAAAAATCAATGTCACCGAGGATCGCGCCGTCCTCCACACCGCCCTGCGCAACCGCTCCAGCCGGCCGGTCATGGTCGATGGCGAGGACGTCATGCCGGCGGTGAACGGGGTTCTGGAACGCATCGAAGCCTTCACCGACCGGGTGCGCTCGGGCGAATGGAAGGGCACGAGCGGCAAGCCCATCACCGATATCGTCAATATCGGCATCGGTGGCAGCGATCTCGGCCCGCTCATGGTGAGCGAGGCGCTGATGCCCTTTCAGCGCCCCGACCTGCGCGCCCATTTCGTCTCCAATGTCGACGGCGCACATCTGCACGACACGCTCGCCCGCCTCGATCCGCAAACGACCCTCTTCATCATCGCATCGAAGACCTTCACCACCCAGGAGACGATGACCAACGCCGGATCGGCCCGCGACTGGCTCACCGCAAACCTGCCCGGTGCCGATGTGGCGAAGCACTTCGTCGCCGTCTCGACCAATGCGAAGGCCGTCGCCGAATTCGGCATCGACACCGACAACATGTTCGGCTTCTGGGACTGGGTGGGTGGCCGCTATTCCCTGTGGTCGGCCATCGGCCTGCCCATTTCCCTGGCAGTCGGATATAATAATTTCCGTGAGTTGCTAAAAGGCGCTCATGCGATGGATGAACATTTCCGCACGGCACCACTTGCAGAAAACCTGCCGGTGCTGATGGCGCTCGCCGGCATCTGGAACCGCAATTTCCTCGGTGCCGCGAGTCTCGCCATCCTGCCTTACGACCAGCATCTGCACAGGCTCGCCGCCTACCTCCAGCAGGGCGACATGGAGAGCAACGGCAAGTTCGTGCGTCGTGACGGCGAGCGGGTCGATTACGATACCGGTCCGGTCATCTGGGGCGAGCCCGGCACCAACG
>JAGREZ010000366.1:1955-2473 GCA_020446285.1 Geminicoccaceae bacterium | reverse complement strand
CTACCAGCTCATCCACCAGGGCACGGAACTCATCGCCTGCGATTTCATCGCCGCCGCGAAGAGCCAGACACCGCTCGGCGACCATCACCAGAAGCTGCTCGCCAACTGCCTCGCGCAAAGCGAGGCGCTCGCCTTCGGCAAGACCGTCGAAGAGGCCCGGGCCGAACTCGAAAAGGCCGGAATGAGCGGCGAGAAACTGACAGAAATCCTCCCGCACAAGGTGTTCGAGGGCAACCGCCCGTCGACCACGATCCTGCATGACAAGCTTACGCCCTTTTCCTGTGGCAGGCTGATCGCCCTGTACGAGCACAAGATCTTCTGTCAGGGCATCATCTGGGAGATCAACAGCTACGACCAGTGGGGCGTGGAACTCGGCAAGCAGCTCGCAAAAGTCATCCTCGACGAGCTCGAGGGCAGGACCCAGCCGGACGGCCATGACAGCTCCACCACCGGCCTCATCACCTGGTTGCGCAAACGGGGTTGAATCTCTTTGGGTACATTCCCCGCTGCTTGCGGCG
>JAGREZ010000366.1:588-1927 GCA_020446285.1 Geminicoccaceae bacterium | reverse complement strand
TCCTCGACGAGCTCGAGGGCAGGACGCAGCCGGACGGCCATGACAGCTCCACCACCGGCCTCATCACCTGGTTGCGCAAACGGGGTTGAACAGCACCTTTCCCGGTTAGGGTTTCGTTAAGCCTGATCGATTATCGTCGACCCGTATGGCCGGATTGCGCCCCGTCGTTCCCCGAATGACGACGGTACCCGCTTCCGGCCGGATTTCGGGAGCGATATCGCATGTTTGCCGCCGATACGATCGACAATCCTCCAGGGAACGGAGCCTCCGGGAACGGGGCTTCGCCCGGAGCCGCGGGAACATCGCCCGGCAAACTCGAGGGCGCCGCCCCCAAGCGGCTCGGCGACCAGCTGCTCGATCTCGGTGTCATCACCCGCGACCAGCTCGAGATCGCGCTTGCCGAACAGAAGCAGTCGAGAGGCTTTCTCGGCGAGGTCCTGGTCACGCTCGGCTTCGTCGACCAGGAACTGCTCACCAGCCTGATCGCCAACCAGTCCGGCATCGAGAGCTTCGATGCGGCGACCTCGCTGGTCGACCCCGAGGCGGTCAGGCTCGTTCCCAAGGAAACCGCCAGCCATTGCCGCGCGGTGCCCTTCTCGCTGGTCGAGAACGAGCTGCACATCGCCATGGTCGATCCGCAGGACGTGCTCGCACTCGACCAGCTGCACCGGCATGTGCCGGCGGGCATCAGCATCGTTCCCCGCCTGTGCAATGCCGGGCAGATGAACGATCTGATCGACCGCGCCTACAGTTACGAGCTTTCCATCGACGGCATTCTCAAGGAACTCGAGACCGGCGAATTCGACGTTCAGGCATCCCTCGACGATTCCGCCGGCGGTTTCCGCCACCCGCTCGTGCGTCTCGTCGACGCCATCCTGTTCGACGCGGTCAAGGTCGGTGCCTCCGACATCCATTTCGAGCCCGAGGCGATGTTCCTCAGGCTGCGCTACCGCATCGACGGGGCGATGACCCAGATCCGCAATTTCAGGAAGGATCATCTCTCGCCGATCTCGCACCGTCTCAAGATCATGGCCAACATGAACATCGCCGACCGGCTCACCGCCCAGGACGGGCGCTTCGAGCTGCGTCTCGGCCGCCGGCAGATCGACTATCGCGTCTCCTCGCTGCCCACCGTGCATGGCGAGAACATCGTCATGCGTATCCTCGACCAGTCCGGCACGCATCTCTCGATCGAGCAGCTCGGCCTCACCCCGCACAACGGCAAGGTGGTGGAGCGCATCCTCAAGCGGCCGGAAGGGCTCATCATCGTCACCGGCCCCACGGGCAGCGGCAAGACCACCACCCTCTATTCGATGCTCGCGCGCATCAGCACGCCCGA
>JAGREZ010000366.1:301-446 GCA_020446285.1 Geminicoccaceae bacterium | reverse complement strand
TCATGGTCGGCGAGATCCGCGACACCGATACCGCCGTCATGGCCATGCGCGCGGCGATGACCGGCCACAAGGTCTTCTCCACCCTGCACACCAACGATGCCATCGGTGCGATCGCCCGCCTGATCGATCTCGGCATCCAGCCGGG
>JAGREZ010000366.1:0-123 GCA_020446285.1 Geminicoccaceae bacterium | reverse complement strand
GCGGCAGCGGCTATCGCGGCCGGGTATCGCTGATGGAGATCCTTGCCCTCGACGAGGATCTGGACGAGCTGATCGCCCGCGACGCCAGCCGCTCGGAAATCCGCGTGGCGGCCGTCGAACGCG
>JAGREZ010000041.1 GCA_020446285.1 Geminicoccaceae bacterium | reverse complement strand
GCGGTGACGACCCGCCATGATCTTGCGATCTGCATCGGCGAGGCAGTCGAAGCCGTTCTCCGCGACCGCGATGTCGAGATCGAGCTCGTGGGTCTTTCCACCACACTCGCGACCAACGCCATCGTCGAGGGACGCGGCGGCCGGGTCGGCCTCTTGCTCGCCGGCTTCGGAGCCGGTCTGGAACGCCGTCCCGGACTGGCGCAGGCGCTGGGGAGCGATCCGGTCGCCCATGTCGATGGCGGTCACGACGCGCACGGACTCGAACGGATGCCGCTCGACGAGGCCATGGCGCGGCGGTGTATCGGGGAGATGGCGAAACGAGTCGATGCCTTCGCCATCACCGCCCGCTTCGCCGTGCGCAACCCGGCCCATGAGCGCAGGCTCGGACAGCTGGTGGAGGAAATAACCGGCCTTCCCTGCACCATGGGCCACGAACTCAGTGCCAGGCTCGATGCGCCGAGGCGTGCGCTCACGACCGTGCTCAATGCCCGCCTCATCCCCGAGATCGCCCGCCTGCTCGCCGCGACCGGAGCGTTGCTGGACCGACTAGGCATCACCGCACCGCTCATGGTCGTGCGCGGCGACGGCTCGTTGATGCGCGCCGCGACGGTGCAGCGCAGGCCGGTCGAGACGATTCTCTCCGGACCGGCCGCAAGTGTCGTCGGCGCCGCACGGCTCGCCGGCAGCAAGGATGGCCGGCCGTTCCCGCAGGCACTCGTTTCCGATGTCGGCGGGACCACGACCGACATTGCACTCCTGCAGGATGGCCGTCCGCGGCTCGATCCGCGCGGTGCCATGGTCGGCGGTTTCCGCACCATGGTCGAGGCGATCGAACTTCGCACATCGGGGCTCGGCGGCGACAGTGCGGTGGACCGCGACGGGGAAAGGAGACTGACGCTCGGCCCGCGCCGCGACATGCCATTGGCACTGCTGGCGCACGACCACCCCGGTATCATGCTGGAGATGCAGCACCAGGCCGAACGCTCCCTGCCGCGGGATCTCGACGCTCGCTTCGCCCTGCTTGGCACGCCCGCCGGCGACGGATTGTCGAGAAGCCAGCAACGGCTCGTCGGACTTCTCCGGGATGGACCGCGGAGCCTCGAGGAGGTGATCGACCGCGAACATCTCGAACTGCCGCTGCGGCGCATGGTCGAACGCGGGCATGTCCTGCTTGCCGGATTCACCCCGTCGGATGCAGCCCATCTCCTCGGCCTGCAACACAGCTGGGATGGACCGGCAGCCGCGCTCGGCGCAATGCTGGAGGGACGAAAGGGCCATGCCGGCGCTCCGCACGGTCAGACCGGCGAGGATCTGGCGCGGACGGTACTGGCGCTGGCGAGAAAACGGACGGCACGGGCGCTCGTCGACATGGCCAGCGGCGAGGAGGACCAGCACTGGCTCGACCTGCCGGCGATCGATGCGGCACTCGATCCCGAACATGCGGGCGGCGGCCTGTTCGAAGCGTCGCTCAGACTGAACCTGCCGGTGATCGCGGTAGGCGGACCAGCGCCGATCTTCTATCCCGATGCCGTTCGCCGGCTCGCGAGCGAGCTTGTCATCCCCGACGATCACGCGGTCTGCAACGCTATCGGCGCAGTTGCCGGAGACGTGCTGCGCCATGGCGAAATCGCCATCCTCCAGACAGCCGAAGACCGCTTTGCCGTCGAGCTCGGCGGCGAACGCCTCGAATCCGCCGATCCCGACCGGCTGGTCGAACGGGCGCGATCCTGGCTGGAAAATTCCGTGCGTGCCTCCTTCGACGAGGCCGGCGGCATCGAGGCGCACCTTTCCTTCGAACGCCAGGACAGGCGCGCGGCCATCGATGCCGGAAGGGAGATGATCGTCGAGATCCACCTGCGCGTGACTGCCAGCGGCCGCCCCGCGCTCGCCTGACGGAACGGGATCAGAGTCGGCCGTTCCTCAGGTCATCCTCGAGTTCCAGACGCAGGCGGGCAGCGGCACCGGTGCGGTCGATCTCGACATCGCTCCAGAGCACCGGCTCGCCGTCGGCGACGGGATTGACCAGACGCACATGATGGGCGAGGCCAAGCGGCAGATAACCGCCCGCGACCGAGATCCGCGATGGCCGGAGACCGCCGGCCACAGTCGATCCCCCTTCTCCGTCGAGGCTTTCTCCCGCGGCGAGATCGCGCTTGGCGATAGCGGCGACATCGGCGCGGAACTCGCGGGCCACACCGGTCGGTTCATGGCGAATGCCCACCGCCCCCACCGAAATGCCGAGCTCGAGGCCGATCAGGTGCCAGCGCCGGTAATTGCAGCAATAGCGGCCGGTGGAATCGGTCAGGACACCGTATTCGTCGAGGCAGTGCCGCAGATATTGCGTATCGGCCTCGATGCAGACCCACACGCCCTGGCGGATGTCATGCTCGATCCGGCTGCCGTCGGCACGAAGGCAGGAGATCACATCCACCATGCCCTTCCTGTCGAGAACCCCGCCCTCGCTCCTCGGCCGCATCAGGTCGGGAATGTCCTCGGCCGATCCCGGCGGATAGCTCAGCCCCGCTTCGGGAGCGTCGAGACCGCAGGCATTGGCGATGGCCGCCGATTCGATGGCGGGCTTGGAGCCGTCGAGAAAGGCGTTGAACATCTTGGGATTGAGCCGGCCGCGCTCGGCCTGCTCGCGGGTCAGGCCCCAATGGTCCCAGACGGTTTCCGGTGTCGACTTGCGGTAATGCGGCAGCCACTTGTGTCCGCGCCCGGCGGCAACGACCGGAAAGCCGCAGGTGCGCGCCCAGTCGACCAGATCGCAGGTGAGCGCCGGCTGGTCGCCATAGGCCATGGAATAGACGATTCCCGCCTTCGCCGCACGTTTGGCCAGCGCGTAGCCGAGGAAGGCGTCGGCCTCGACGGTGACGTTGATGACATGCTTGTGTTCGTCGAAGGCCATGAGCAGGTGATCGACGGCGGCGACCGGGTTGCCGGTGCATTCGATAACGATCTCGATGGCCGGATGGCGCACCACCGCCTGCCAGTCATCACCCACATGCGTACGGCCGGTCCTCGCCGCATCATCGATCGAGGGCGCCGACATGCGCTCGTCGGCCCAGCCGGCGAAAGCCATGTTGGAACGTGCCGCATCCACCCGGAGATCGGCAACCGCCACCAAGTGAATGCCCGGAAGCCGCTCGGCCTGGGCGAGAAACATGGTGCCGAACTTGCCGGCACCGATCATGCCCAGACGCAGCGGCCTGCCCTCTTCCGCCCGTTCGCGCAGTCTGGTGAACAGATTCAATGCTTCATCCTCCCCGTTGCAACGACCGTCGGCCAGTCTTGCCGGATCAAAGCGGCCAGACCAGCAGAATCATCGGCACGCCGACAGCGACGATCAGAATTTCGAGCGGCAGGCCGAGACGCCAGTAGTCGCCGAAGCGATAGCCGCCCGGCCCCATCACCAGCATGTTGTTCTTGTGACCGATGGGCGTGAGGAAGGCGCAGGACGCGGCCACGGCAATGGCCATGAGGAAGGGATCGGCATTGACGCCGAGGCGCCCGGCGATGTCGACGGCGATGGGTGCGGCAATCACCGCAGTGGCGGTGTTATTCATGATGTCGGAGAGCGTCATGGTCACGACCATGAGCAGGACCAGAACCACCACGGCCGACTGTCCGCTCGCCGCATCGAGAATCCAGCCGGCGATCAGGGCGGTGCCGCCGCTGGTCTCCAGTGCCGCACCGATGGGAATCATCGATCCCAGCAGCACGATCACCGGCCACTCGATGCTGGTGTAGATCTCGCGCGGCGGAACGATGTTGGCGAGCACCATGAGCACGGCGACACCGGCGAGTGCGACGGCGAGATAGAGCACACCGAACGAGGCCAGCAGGATGGCGGCCGCGAACATGCCGACGGCCAGCCACGCCTTGTCCCGACGCACGACGGTGAGCCCGCGTTCGGCGAGCGGGAGGCAGCCGAGCCATGCCACGGTTTCGGACATGCGTTCGGCGGGACCGAGGAAAAGCAGGACGTCGCCCGCCTCCACCTGCAGACGGCGGACACGCTCGCGGAAGCGTCGTCCCTGACGGCGAATGCCGAGAAGATGCACGCCGAAACGCGAGATCAGCGAAAGGCCCACCGAAGAGCGCCCCTCGATCGGCGCACCTTCGGGAACGACCACCTCGGTCAGTTGCAGATCGTCGGTACCGACCAGTTTCTCATCCTTGCCAGTTCCGAAATATTCGAGGCCGAGCTTGCCGACGATACCGTCGATCGCTTCGGCGGAGGCCTCGACGACGATGATGTCGCGTTCCTCGATCCGTTCCTGCAGGCCATAGCCGGCGAGGCGCTGGCCGCGACGCACGAGGCCGATGACGGTGACGCCATCATCATCGACGAGCTCCTGCAGGTCGGCGAGCTTGCTGCCCTGGTATTTCGAACTGTCCCTGACGCGCAGTTCGGCGATGTAGTTGCCGAGCGAGAGTTCATCTTCGGCGGCACCCGAACGTTCCTGACGCGGGATCAGCCGCCAACCGCCCAACACGATGAAGAGCAGGCCGGTGACCGCACAGACGACACCGACCGGTGCGAAATCGAACATGGCGAAGGGCTCGCCCAGCGCCGATTCGCGAAAGGCCGAGATGACGATGTTGGGCGGTGTGCCGATCAGCGTCACGAGACCGCCCAGGATCGAGGCGAAGGAAAGCGGCATCAGGCTCAGCGAGGGACTGCGTTTCGCGTTTTTTGCTGCCTGCAGGTCGATGGGCATGAGCAGGGCGAGTGCGGCGACATTGTTCATGACGGCGGAAAGGGCTGCGGCAAGGGTGCCCATGATGCCGATATGTGCGGCAAGCCCGCGCGCACTGTCGACCACGAGCCGGGCCAGAAGCTCGATGGCGCCGGAATTCGCCAGCCCGCGACTGACGATGAGCACCAGTGCTATGATGACCGTCGCCGGATGACCGAAGCCGGAGAACGCATCCTCGGTGGCAACGACACCGAAGAGAAGGGCGATGACCAGTGCCGAGAATGCGACGATGTCGTATCGCCATCGTCCCCACAGGAGAAAGACGAACACGAAGCCGAGAATGGCGAAGAGAATGCTCTGGTCAAAGGTCATCGAGCGCCGGACCGATCAGCCCGCAATGGGCCACATGTAAAGCAGGAGCGGAATGCCGATCGCCATGAGAACGATCTGCAGGGGCAACCCCATACGCCAGTAGTCACCGAAATTGTAACCTCCGGGGCCCATCACGAGCGTGTTGTTCTGGTGCCCTATGGGTGTAAGGAAGGCGCAGGATGCGCCGATCGCAACCGCCATGATGAACGTGTCCACATTGAGCGACTGCGCATTGGCGACGGCGATCGCGACCGGCGCCATGATGACCACGGTAGCGGCATTGTTGATCATGTCGGTCAGAAGCATGGTGGCGAACAGGAGGATCACGAGCGAGAGCAGACCACCCTGTTCGGCCGCGAGCCAGATGATGCCCAGAGCGAGCTGCGAGGCCAGTCCGGTCGTCTCCAGCGCATCGCCGATGGGAATCATGCAGGCAAGCAGGACGATCACCGGCCATTCGACCGCATCATAGATCTCGCGCGTGGGCACGATTCCAAAGACGACCATGAAAAACGCCGCCGAACCGAGTGCGATCTCCAGCGGCAGGACGCCTGTAGCCGAGAGCAGGATGGCGGTGGCGAAAAGGCCGATGGTCGGCACCGCCATGTTGCGCTTGCGACGGCCCACATCGATCGACCGTCCGGCGAGCGGCAGGAAGCCCAGAAGGCGGATGACCTCGGCCAGCCGCTCCTCCTCGCCCTGCAGCAGGAGCACGTCACCGGCACGCAGGACCACACGGTCGATGCGGTCGCGCACCCGCGCACCCTGACGCGCCACCGCGAGCAGGTTGACGTTGAACTGATGCGCCAGCCGCTCGCGCGTGTCACTGCGACCGTCGAGTTCCGACCCCTGGGTGACAACCACCTCAGCAAGCCGCACATCCTCGTTGGCGAGAAGGCTCATCGCCGCCGCACTCTGCCCGACGATCTCCAGATCGAACCGTTCCAGGAGACGTGGCAAGCTCGCCGGGGCAACCTCGACGATCAGCACGTCCTCGGCGCGCACGACAAAGCGCCGTGGCACGTTCGGTACCCGGCGGCCGTCGCGCAGCAATCCGAGAATGGCGACATCAAGCTCGTTGAACTCCTCGGCGACATCGCTGATCATCCGCCCGATGAGGAGATTCTTCGCTCCGCAGCGCACCTCGGTCACATAGTCGCCGATGTCGAAGAATTCGTCGGTGCCGGCGGCATGACGCAAGCGTTTTGGCAGGAACCGCCAGCCGACCACCGAGAGGAACGCCACGCCCGTCACGGCCAGCGGCAACCCGACCCAGGTGAAATCGAACAGCCGGAACGGCTCGCCGAGTTCGCGCGCGCGAAAGCTCGCGGCAATGATGTTGGGTGGCGTGCCGATGAGCGTCACGAGGCCGCCGAGCAACGCGGCAAACGAGATCGGCATGAGCAGGAGCGAGGGTGAGCGGCCGGCATTGTTGGCCGAACGGATTGCCACGGGAAGCGTCAGGGCCAGCGCTCCGACATTATTCATCATCGTCGACATGGCCGCCGTGATGCCGGCGAGCGAGGCCACATGACGCGTGACCGAACCCGTATGCTTCGAAACCCAGTCACTGATGCTGTCAGTGGCACCGCTGCTCA
>JAGREZ010000040.1 GCA_020446285.1 Geminicoccaceae bacterium | reverse complement strand
GTGTCGGGCAGGATCAGGTCGGCATGGGCGACCATCTCCGAGGCGTAGGCGTCGCTGTAGATGATGTGCGGGATCCGGTATTCGCCATCTTCCCGCTTCTGTTCCAGCATCTCCATGACACCGCGCGTGTTCATGGAGGAATTCCAGCTCATGTTGGCCATGTAGAGGAACAGCGTGTCGATCTCGTACGGGTCGCCGGCGGTGGCGTTGGCGATGACCATGTGCATGAGACCGTGCGCGGAGAAGGGCGCATCCCACGAGTAGGCCTTGTCGATCCGCTTCGCCCGCCCGCGATCGTCGACGAGCAGGCCATCGGGGCCGTGGAGATAGCCCAGATGCGGGCCGTCGAGCGGCCTGCCGGGGGTGTGGCCCGCGTGCGGGGCGGGATGGGCGCCGGAGGGCTTGGGATAGGGCGGCTTGAAGCGGAAACCGCCCGGCACCTCGACCGAGCCCAGGAGGATCTGCAGGACGTGCAGCGCACGGCAGGTCTGGAAGCCGTTGGAATGGGCGGAGATGCCGCGCATGGCGTGGAAGCTGACCGGGCGGCCGATCATCTTGTCGTGGCGCTCGCCGGTCCAGTCGGTCCAGGGCCGCTCCAGAACGATCTCCTTCTCGAAGGCGACATGCGCCAGTTCGGCGGCGATCCGGCGGATCGCTTCGGCGGGAATGCCGCATGGACCGGCCACGGTCTCGGGCAGGTAGCGTTCGTCGAGGAAGCTTGCGGCCATGAGCTCGAACACCGGCCGGCAACTGCGCCCCTCGACGGAGAAACGCCCCTTGAGCGCCGCCTTGCGCCGGCCTTCGGTGGCGGGCTGGATCGTTCCGTCGATGCGGCTGGCGACGAGGGGCTGCCCCCCGCCTTCGCGCATGAACAGGCCGTGACCGACCTTGCCCGGTTCGTCGATCACCAGCCAGGCGGCGTTGGTGTAGCGCAGGATATAGTCGAGATCGACCTTGCCCGCCTCGATCAGACAGCGGATGAGGGAGAGCACGAACAGCCCGTCCGTGCCAGGTGTGACGCCGAGCCATTCATCGGCGATGGCGTTGTAGCCCGTGCGTACCGGATTGACCGCGACGATCTTCGCGCCACGCCCCTTGAGCTTGCCCAGCCCTGCCTTGATGGGATTGGAATCATGGTCCTCGGCGACGCCGAAGATCATGAGATATTCGGTCCGTTCCCAGTCCGGCTGGCCGAATTCCCAGAACGAGCCGCCCATCGTGTAGATGCCGGCGGTCGCCATGTTGACCGAGCAGAAACCGCCATGCGCGGCGAAATTGGGCGTGCCGAACTGCTGTGCCCACCAGCCGGTGAAGCTCTGCGACTGGTCGCGTCCGGTGAAGAAGGCGAGCTTCTCCGGCGCCGTCTCGCGCAGGGGGGCGAGCCAGGAGGTGGCGAGTTCGAGCGCCTCGTCCCAGCCGATGGGCCTGAACTCGCCCGAGCCGCGCGGGCCGACGCGCCTGAGCGGCGTGGTGAGCCTTGCCGGCGACTGATGCTGCATGATGCCGGCGGAACCCTTGGCGCAGAGCACGCCCCTGTTCACCGGATGGTCGCGGTTGCCCTCGATGTAGCGGATCCGCTCCCGGCCCTGCGGGTCGCGGCGGATGTGGACATTGATGCCGCAGCGGCAGGCGCACA
>JAGREZ010000365.1:11680-12341 GCA_020446285.1 Geminicoccaceae bacterium | reverse complement strand
CGAGGAACTTGCCCCATTTGTGCGGATTGATGTCGACGACGGCCGAGATGCGATCGGCGAGACCGAGCGTGGTCAGATAGGAAACGGCTTTCGAGCCCGATCCCCAGAGCGCCACCTTTCTGCCTTCGGACGTCCAGCGCTCGACATCACCGACAAGCCGTGCCTTGCGATCCGCGATGGCGGCGGTGAATGTCTCCACCTTGCGGCGAATGTCCGCGAGATCGTCTTCCTGATCGAGTTGCGCTTCCGTCGACCCTTCCGCCGGAAAGGCCTCGAGCATCAGATACTGGTCGTCATAGACCTTGTAGAGCTCGCGGACGTCGAAACCGGTGCGGCGGAAAAGGCGGGCGAGCGAGCCGAGCGTGAAGTAGCTGCAATGCTCGTAATAGATGTCCCAGAAGGCCTGTTCGTCGAGGACCCGCTCCATCGCCGGCAGCTCGAAGAAGACGGGTGTAGCGTGCCGGTCGCCGATGCTCTCGCGCACCAGCCGCATGAATTCCTCGACCGGACCGATATGTTCGAGCGTGTGCCGGCAGCAGACATAATCGGCGGCCAGATGCCGGTATTTCGGGCCGTAGAAATCCTGGATGAACTCGATGCGATCGGCGAGGTGATCCGGCGTCCGCTCGGGCCGGAAACCCGGATCGATGCCGATCCCCCG
>JAGREZ010000365.1:5814-11595 GCA_020446285.1 Geminicoccaceae bacterium | reverse complement strand
GCGTTCTGCTCATCGCAGATTTCCGCCACCAGCTTCATGAAGCGCGGCGAGAACGCCTGCGTCTCCTCGTAATCGGGCGAATAGTTCTGCAATTCGGGTGCGTAGAGGCTGTTCTGGATGAAACCGCAGCTTTCGCAGAAGGAAAGACGCAGATTGCCACGCGGAAACTCCAGCGCCCTCGCCCGACTGTCGACCATCAGGCAGGAATGCACCGGAATGTCGCGGATCTCGTAGAAATCGTGCAACGCCGTGCTGCCGCAGGCCTGACAGGATGTGATGCTCATCGGATGACGGGTTCCGGAATGGGAATGATGAAACGGCCGCCGCGCGCGGCATGGGCCGCCTGCTGACGGATGATCTCCTCCTTGAAGTTCCAGGGGAGAATCAGGAGAAAATCGGGCTTGCGCTGTTCGATCTCGTCCGGCGAGACGATGGGCAGGCTCACACCCGGCACCCAGCGGCCCTGTTTGTGGGTGTTGCGATCGGCGACGAAATCCAGCGTTTTGTCATCTATGCCGAAGAAATTGAGAAGGATGGTGCCCTTGGCGGCGGCTCCGTAGCCGCCGATCGTGCGGCCCTCGGCCTTGATGTCGCGGAGCATGGCAAGGAGCTTGTCGCGGATGCCCTCGACCCTCTGGGCGAAATTCGCATAGTAGCGATATTCCGCCACGCCGAGCTCGCGCTCCTCGGCCAGCAGCGAGAGGACGGATTCCCCGGGCGCGTCGCGTTTCTCGACGAAGAGGCGCAGCGAGCCGCCATGGATGTCGAGGCGCTCGACGCGGTTGAGGAAGAGCCCGTGACGGGCGAAAAGCGCCTTGAGGGCCGTGACCGAGAAATAGCAGAGATGCTCGTGATAGATCGTGTCGAACTCGCCATGATCGATGAGATCGCGCACATAGGGTGCCTCGATCACGGCAACACCCGTCTCCTTGAGCAACAAGGCGATGCCGGCAACAAAGCCGTTGGTGTCCGCCACATGCGCCAGCACATTGTTGCCATGAATGACGTCGGCGGCGATCCCCTCGCCTTTCAGCGATTTCGCGTAATCGAGGCCGAAGAAGGCAAGACGCGTATCGATGCCCCGTTCCAGCGCCGCCTTGACCGGCCCCGGTGCCGGATCGATGCCCAGATGCGGGATTCCGGCATCGCGGTAGAACTGCAGGAGATAGCCGTCATTGCTGGCAAGCTCGATGACGAGGCTCGAACCGTCCAGTCGCCGCTCGGCGATCCGTGCCTCGACATTGGCGCGCGAGTGTTTCAGCAGCGTGTCGGTAAAGGATGAGAAATAGGGATAATCGGCGCCGAACAGCTCCTCCGGCGGCACGGTGTGAAGGATCTGCACGAGGCTGCACTCGTGGCAGAAGGCCACTTCCAGCGGAAAGCGCGGCGCATTCCGCGCCTCCGCTGCGGTCGGCACGAAACCGTCGGAAAGCGGCAGGCGACCGAGATCGAGAAACGGTTCGATATGCCTCGAACCGCAGGCCCTGCAGGCATCGATACGCATGTTCAGGCGGCCTTTTTGATCGCAACGAGACGCGAATCGATCCGCCCCTCGGCCATCAGCTCGCGAACGCGCTTGACCCGGAGATAGCGCGAACTCAGGAAGTCCCGTTCGTTCAGGGAAGCTGCCTTGTAGGCCTCGTAGATCTGCCGGATGCCGCGCTCCAGCGTCCACCGGGTCCTGAAACCGGGCACGGTGTTGGCGATCTTGTCGCAATTGACCCGGTAGTTGCGCGCGTCGGGGCTGGCGTCTCCGGCGAACGTCACCTCGGAATCCGGCACGACCTTCGCCACCAGATCGGCGACCTCGCGCACCCGGAAGTTCTCCGCGGTGGCACCGACATTGAACGATTCATTGTGAACCAGCTCGACCGGTGCTTCGATCACCGACCGGAAGGCGAGAGCGATATCCTCGATATGCACCAGCGGCCGCCAGGGCTTGCCGTCGCTCTTGATGAGCACATGGCCGGTGGTGAACGCATAGCCGGTCAGATTGTTGACGACGAGATCGCCGCGCAACCTCGCGGAAATACCATAGGCCGTGGCGCTGCGCAGGAAGGTCGGGCAGAAACTGTCGCTCGCCATCGGCGCCACGTCGCGCTCGGTCCAGACCTTGCTCTCGGCATACGGAGTGACGGGATTGAAGCCCGCGCTCTCGTCCAGATAATCGTCGCCGGCGGCGCCGTAATTGCTGCATGAGGAGGAGAAGACGAACCGTCCGACGCCGGCGTCGCGGCAGAGTTCGGCAAGGCGCACCGATGCACGATGATTGATGTCGTAGGTCGTCTCCGGCTCGAGGTCGCCGAGCGGATCGTTGGACAGGCCGGCGAGATGCAGGACGGCGTCGAAGCCCTCGACATCGCCGCGCTCGATGTCGCGGATGTCCTTGACCGTCACCGGCAGGTCCGGGCGCGGCTGGCCGGGAAAATCGCATCCCGTGTAGAGTTCGCAATCGAGCCCGTGCACCTCGTGGCCCGCCTGCTGCAGCATGGGCACGAGGACCTGCCCGATATAGCCGTCATGGCCGGTGACCAGAACCTTCATGCCTTCCTACTCCCAGGTCTTCCACGCGGCATCGCCGCTTTCCCAAAGCTGTTCGAGCCGCACCTTGTCCCTGAGCGTGTCCATGCACTGCCAGAAACCGGTATGGCGAAAGGCGACGAGCTGTCCGTCGCGTGCGAGATTCTCGAGGGGTTCACGCTCGAAATGCGTCTTGTCGCCCTCGATATAGTCGAAGATCTGCGGTTCGAGCACGAAGAATGCGCCGTTGATCCAGCCTTCGCTCATCTGCGGCTTTTCCTCGAAGCTGCGGACGATGTCGCCGTCGATCTCGAGGCGTCCGAAGCGCGCGGGCGGACGCACGGCGGTAACGGTGGCAAGCTTTCCGTGGCTCCTGTGGAAGGCGACGAGCTCGTCGAGATCCACGTCCGAGACGCCATCACCCCAGGTAAGCAGGAACGTCTCGTTGCCCATGTGCGGCTGAAGGCGCTTGATGCGGCCGCCCGTCTGGGTGTGCAGGCCGGTCTCGATCAGGTCGACCCGCCAGTCGATATCGGGCGTTCCGTGACGCTGGACCCTGCCCGCCGCGAGATCGACGGTCATGCTGCCGCTGAGCGAGCAATAGTCGACCATGTATTTCTGGATGACCTCGCCCTTGTAACCCAGGGCGATCGCGAACTCCTTGTGACCGAAGTGCGCGTAGTGCTTCATGATGTGCCAGAGGATCGGTTTGCCGCCGATTTCGACCATGGGCTTGGGTTTGATGACGGTTTCCTCGGCGAGCCGAGACCCCATACCGCCGGCGAGAATTCCCACTTTCATACGGCTGGCATTCCTTGCTGACTGGAAATTGACGGGCGAAGAGATGCAGGTCCACGCATCGAGCGCAAGTCCGCTCTACCTGTGATTGCGTTTTCCCGTATCATCTCCGTTTGATTTTGCCTGACTGTGACGCGAAGGCATCGTGCCTTTCACGCCTGAACAATCACACACACACCTTCTGACATTATCCCTGTTTGCGAGGGGAAAGAAATGAAATCCGGCCATTTCGCGCAAGTGTTCACAGGCGTGAAAAGCGTATCCGGTGCCGCATCCGCAGCGACACAGTGAACTGTCGATGCAAAATTCAATCTTAAGGCGAAATAGCGGAGAATCATCACCTCCGGAACACCCGTTAACCGGAACGAAACGGTTCTCCGGTAAATCCCTGTCTGAACGGACCGGACCGGCCTCTCCCCGAAGATGGCGCGCGATCCCCTCTCTTCCCGAACAGGCGGTGTGTCAGCTTGCGATCATCGAGAGCACCCGGAACCAGACCGTCCGTTGCAGGGTGGGGGCAGAACCTCATCACCGCGATGTTCTATGCCGGCGTCTTTCTTGCCATCTCGCTCAGCCTGCCACGCATCGCCGACGGGCCCGGCACATCCGGGTTCGTCGTCACCATCGGCCTTCTCGCGATATGGCGCTACGGCTGGTGGGGTGTCCATGTCGTGCGCTCGATGATCTTCCTCAACCTGACCTTCCCCAAGCTCAGGGCCGAGGCGGAAACGTCCGCCGGCATCGAACGCGCGCCCGAGGTCTATGTGCTGATCACGTCCTACCGCATGGCCGGCGATGTCAGCTTCAGGGTCTATGACGGGCTGGTCTCCGCACTGCGCTGTTACGGCGCTCCGGCAACGATCATTGCCTCGATCACCGACCAGAGCGATGTCGACCTGCTTCAGCATGTCCTCGATGCGCACGGCAATCCCAAAGACATCGAAATCCGTTTCATGTTCCAGCGTGGCGACGGCAAGCGGAGTGCCATGGGCGAGGCCGCGCGTGCGATCGCCCGTGACCTGCCGTCGCCGGATGCACTCGTGGTCTTCATGGATGGCGACATCTACCTGCCTCCGGATACGCTGGAGCGCAGTCTGCCGTTCTTCGCAATCAATCCCGCACTCGGTGCGCTGACAACCGACAATCGCGGCTTCGTCAAGGGCGATGGCTGGACGCGGGAATGGTATGACCTGCGATATGCGCAGCGCCATCTGGTGATGAGCTCGATGTCCCTGTCGAGGCGCCTGCTCGTGCTCACCGGCCGGTTCAGTGTCTTTCGCGCCTCGATCGTGACCGACCGCGACTTCATCCGTCACGTCGAGGACGACCATATCGACCACTGGCGTTTCGGCCGTTTCCGGTTTCTGTCCGGCGACGACAAGAGCACCTGGTTCTGGCTCCTGCGGAATCGCCGGGAGATGCTCTATGTACCGGATGTGGTCGCCTGGGGATTCGAGGAACTCCCCGACCGGCGACGATTCCTCGCGAGCAGTATCGGGCTGATGCGTCGCTGGTACGGCAACATGCTGCGCAACAGCTCAAGGGCCATCGCCCTCGGCCCGGGGAGAATGGGCTTCTTCACATGGTGGTCGCTCGTCGACCAGCGCGTCTCGATGTGGACATCGCTCACCGGACCCGTCGTCGCGGTCATGCTGACACTGGCGCACAGCCGGCCGTTCTTTCTGGGCTACCTCTCCTGGATCATGATGACCCGCCTGTTCGCCTCCGTCCTTCTGGGCCTGCAGCGCGGAAGGTTCTCGCCGCTCTGGCCGGTCCTGCTCTATTACAACCAGATCGTCGGCGCGCTCGTGAAAACCTGGGTGACGTTTCGCGTCAACCAGCAGAAATGGACCCGGCAGAACATCGTCGACGGCGAGCCGGCCGATCCCTGGAAACGCACATGCCAGCGCGCCATCGGACACGGGATGCATGTCACCCAGTTCGCCGGCTATGTCTACGCGCTGGCACTCATGACCGGCGTGCTGGCCATGCCGCATGGTACCGCCTTCGCGCTCATGACCGGGCGGGTATCCCCTCCCTCATCCGACGATTACTGGCTGCGCCCGGCCATCGCCAGGCTTGGAGACAGTGGCGAACTCCAGTTGCCGGCCGGCGCGTTCACGCTGCTTTCGGGCGAGCCCCTGTCGCTCGGGCGGACGATCCTGCGCGGCGCGGGCCATGACCGCACGAGCCTGTACATTGCCGGCGGCCTCGATTGCCTGCGGCCCGACCCATGCGTCGAAGGAGCGTTCATCGAGTTCCGGGGCTCGCAATCGCAATCGCCATCCCCGCCGGCTCCGTCCATCCCGGAGAATCCCTCATGAAACGTGAACTGCCCGCGGAATATCTGCTGCCCTCGGGAGGGTTGCAGCGAGCGCAGAAATCGGCGGTCAGCCGGCTGGCCCCGGAACAGCGCGGCGAACGCCAGTTCGTGCGGGTTCCCATGCCGTTCGTCGTCGAGCA
>JAGREZ010000365.1:0-5733 GCA_020446285.1 Geminicoccaceae bacterium | reverse complement strand
TTGGCGAGGTCGCCCGTTTTCGCCTGCGGCTCCTGTTCAAGGGCTATGAACTGACCTTCAATGTCGAGGCCCATGCCGTTTCGGAGGATCACGAGGGCCATCCGCGGACCTTCCGGATCACGGAAATGGACGAGGCCCAGCGGGAGGTTCTGCGCAAGACCATCCGGGCCTTTCTCTCGGGGCAGCTCGTCACCTTCGAAGGCCTGCTCCTGCCGTCCGATACACAAACGGAAAGGCAGCGGCGGAACCGCGAGGAGGAAGTCCTGGACAAGCCGGAGGGAGAGACCGGAACCGGCCTCTGGCAACGCTACGCACGGTTCGCCGCCATCGGTGCCGGCGCCGTCCTCCTCTTCGGCTTCATCGCCACATCGCTCTTTCAGCGGATCGCCGTGACCGAATCGCGTTTCGCAACACTCACCGCACCTCGCATCGAAATCCGTGCTCCGTCTTCCGGACGACTCGGCATGCACGGCCTCGCAGCCGGCATGACCGTCGCAAGGGAGCAGGCACTGGTTCGGGTGATCGACGCGGATCTTCAGGCCGAGCTTGCGATGGCGGCAGCGGAGCAGGACCGCATTGCGCTCCGGCTCACCGCTTCGATGGAAGATCCGGCCGCGACGAAGGCCGGCGAGGCTTCCGGATCGCCTCGCGGCGGCCTCCCGATACCGGTCGAGCGCCTTCGCGCCTTCGAACCGGCGGAGCTTGCAGCACTCGATCCGGTTCCGGGACGCGCCGATCTGGAATTGAGCCGCATTCACCTCGCCGCGCTCGAACATCGTGAACGCGCCAATCACCTCGTCTCGCCTTGCGAATGCGAGATCGCCTGGTCCGTTCCGGAGGGCGAGTGGGTGAAAGCGGGCGAGCGTGTGTTCAGTCTGATCCGCACCGACCCGCAACTGATGAGCATCGTCGCACTCGTGCACATGTCGGAAATCGGTGAAATCCAGCCGCATGACGAGGCTTATGTCGAACTGCCGCAAACGGGCGAGCTCGTGGCCGCCCGTGTCCTCGCGATCAGACTCGATCCTGACCGCGGGCCACGCGCCGGATTTCCGGCATGGGTGGCACAGGACCAGAGCCTTGCAAGCGTGGAACTCGTTCCGTCACGACCGTTGCCGGTCCAGCTCGTCGGTGTGCCGATGAACGTCTATTTCACATCCTGGCCGGTCCTTGCACGCATGCCCGGAGCGGGGTGATGGCGAACGCGCGTCGCGGAGGAGCAGCGTTCATCGCCGGCGCGCTGGTGGTGTTGGCCATATCGTCGGCGTCGCCGCCGGCACGCGCGCTTTCCGTCGAACAACGGGCGATGCTCGATCTGGACGCCTACACCGTGCGCGACCCCGACAGGGGCTATTTCGATGTGGACGAACGCCGGCGTTACCTTGCGACAACCGATTCACCGGTTCTGCGCGCGGCAATCGAGGCCGTCTCGGCGGCAGCCCCGGCCTGTGTCGCCGCCAGACGCATCCCGAAGATCGATTTCAGGCTCAGGATGCCGGCCTATTACACCGAGCCCGAGGCATGGCGCGAGGCGATCAAGCCGATCTTTGCGTTCGAGGACATGATGAGCACGCTTGCCGGCGCATTCGTGGCGCTGGGCGATCCCTATCATGGCCGTTGCCTGATCGAGGTTCTGCACGAGTGGGCGACTGCCGACGCGTTGAGCGACTTTCACTACGAGGAGAGCGATCGACAGGCCTGGTACAATGTCGAGGACATGCTCTTCTCGGCAGCGCTTGCCTATTCGGTCGTGCGCAAGCGTATTCCGGGAACCGCGCCCATGGAACACAGGATCGATGCCTGGCTCCGGCGGATTTCACACAATCACATCAGAATTCGTGGCGGGACCGACAGTTGCTGCAACAATCATTTCTATCGCCGTGCCCTGCATGCAACGACAGTGGGCATACTGACAGGCGATGACGAACTCTTCCGCTTCGGAGTGTCGGCAATCCATTCGGCCCTTTCGGAGATCACCGAAAACGGCACGCTGCCACGCGAATACAAGCGCGGCAGGCTGGCGGTCCACTACCAGAACTATGCAACCCTCTACCTCGTGTTCGTCGCCCAGCTCATCGAGCGTCAGGGCTACGACATCTTCAATCTGGAGATCGCGGGCCACAAGCTTGCCGACGTGATCGACCGTACGGTCAAGATGATGCGATCGCCGGAAAGCGTGGTGATCGAGGGCGTGCAGGAACAGAACTTGCACTTCATGGATGACAGGCAGTATTTCGCGTGGATGGAAGTCTGGCTCTCGCGATTTGACGATCCGGAAATCGAGGCGACCGCCGCCGGATTTCGTCCGATCTTCAATCGCAGCGCCGGCGGTTTCACAACCCTCTATTTCTATCGCCCGGATCGCGAGGCAAGAGAGAGCGCGAAACCGTCACGGGACTGACGACACCCCTGCGGACAGCTGATCGTCAAAGAATGAATTTCGACAGATCCGCATCCTTGACGAGATCGCCGACCTGCCGGCGGACATAGTCGGGATCTATGGTGATGGTTTCCTTGTCACGATCCGAAGCGGTGAAGCTGATTTCCTCGACAAGCTTTTCCATGACCGTCTGCAGGCGGCGCGCGCCGATATTCTCGACACGACCGTTGATGTCGTGGGCAAGGCCGGCGATCTCGTCGATGGCATCCGTACCGAACTCGAGTGTCACCCCTTCGGTCGCCATGAGCGCCACATACTGGCGGATCAGGCTCGCCTCCGGTTCCTCGAGAATGCGTCTCAGATCCTCGCGCGTCAGCGCGTCGAGTTCGACACGAATGGGCAGGCGACCCTGCAATTCGGGGAGCAGATCCGACGGTTTGCTCAGGTGGAACGCGCCCGAGGCGATGAACAGCATATGCTCGGTGCGTACCACGCCGTGCTTGGTGGATACGCTCGTTCCCTCGATGAGCGGGAGAAGGTCGCGCTGGACCCCTTCGCGACTCACATCGCCACCCTTGGTCTCGCGCCCGGAAATCTTGTCGATCTCGTCGATGAAGACGATCCCGTTCTGCTCCGCGGCCTCGATTCCTTCACGGCGTATGCGGTCCTCGTCCAGAAGCTTGTCGGCCTCTTCGGCTACCAGTACGTCGTAGCTTTCGGAAACCTTGAGCTTCTTGCGGGTGGTTTTCTGCCCGAAGGCCTTGCCGAGCATGTCGCCGATATTGACCATGCCCATCTGCGCACCGGGCATTCCCGGTATGTCGAATGTCGGCATGCCCTGGTTCTGGTTTTCCAGAACGTCCAGCTCGATGACCTTTTCCGCGAGTTGACCCTCGCGCAACATCCGGCGGAACCTGTCGCGCGTGTCCTTGCCGGCGGAACTGCCCACGAGTGCGTCGAGCACGCGTTCCTCGGCCTGCTGTTCGGCCTTGGCATGGACTTCCTTGCGCAGGCGCGCACGGGTCAGGTTGATCGCGATCTCGACCAGATCGCGAACGATGCTCTCCACGTCGCGACCGACATAGCCGACCTCGGTGAATTTGGTCGCCTCGACCTTCAGGAAGGGAGCCTGCGCCAGACGGGCGAGGCGGCGGGCGATTTCCGTCTTGCCGCAGCCGGTCGGGCCGATCATCAGGATATTCTTGGGCAGGACCTCCTCGCGCAGGCCCTCATCGAGCTGCTGCCGGCGCCAGCGATTGCGCAAAGCGATGGCAACGGCGCGCTTGGCGGCATTCTGGCCGACGATGAAGCGGTCGAGTTCGGAGACGATTTCTCGGGGTGTCAGGGCTGTCATGATGTTTCGAGCGTTTCCAGCACGATATTCCGATTGGTATAGACACAGATGTCGGCGGCGATACTCATCGCCTTGCGGGCGATGGCCTCGGCGTCCATGCCATCGACATCGACAAGGGCCTTCGCGGCGCTCAGGGCGAAATTTCCGCCCGATCCGATGCCGATGAGACCATCCTCGGGTTCGAGCACATCGCCATTACCGGTGAGCACCAGCGATACATCCTTGTCCACCACCGCCATCATCGCCTCGAGCCGGCGCAGATAGCGGTCCGTGCGCCAGTCCTTTGCCAGTTCGACACAGGCTCGTGTCAACTGCCCCGGATAGCGTTCGAGCTTCGCCTCGAGCCGTTCGAGCAGGGTGAACGCATCCGCCGTGCTGCCCGCGAAACCGGCGAGAATGGCACCGCCGGCCAGCGTGCGCACCTTGCGCGCATTGGCCTTGATGACGGTCTGGGCCAGGCTGACCTGACCGTCACCGGCGACAACGACCCTGCCGGCCTTGCGAACGGAAAGGATCGTCGTGCCGTGCCAGCCGGACGCTCCGGTGTTCTCCATCGTTCCTCGCAATGTTTGTCCAGACGTCCGCAACGGATTCAGTACCGGCCGGCCGAACGCCGCCCGAAGACAGGGACCGTCGCCGCATGAGAACGGCAGGCTGTTTCCTATGGGGCGGATGTGGGTTGCCCGACGGGCATGTTCAAGGCGGGCTCCGGACCGGCACCGCGCCGTCAGCCGAAGAAGAAGTTCGGGAGAAACATGGCAATTCCCGGAATGTAGGTGATCAGCATCAGTGTCGGCAGCCAGGCGAAGACGATGAAGACGAGGGTCGGTTTGAGCATGGACTGAACCGAGGTTCCGGTCACCCTCGCGCCGAGGAACAGGAGCGGCGCTGTCGGTGGAGTGATGTTGCCCATGCCGAGATTGACACCGAGAACGGCGGCGAAATGCACGGGATCCATGCCGACGCTCTGGGCGATGGGCGTGAGCAGCGAGGCGCTGAGCACGAGGCCGCTGAAATCGTCCATCAGCATGCCGATGAGGATCATGACGATGTTGATCATCAACAGGACCATCGCCGGCTCGTCGGAGACGGAGAAGACGACTTCCTGCGCGATGCGGGGAATGTCCTCGAAGATGAGATACTTGCTGACGATGAGCACCATGAAGATCAGCACCATGACAACGCCGATGGTGACGCTCGACTCCTTCAGCGTTTCCCAGAAGACACGAAGCGTCAGCCCCTTGTAGATCCAGAAACCGATGGGAATGGCATAGATCGCCGCAACACCCGCCGCCTCGGTGGGGGTCATGATGCCGCCATAGATGCCGCCGAGCACGATGAGCGGCATGACGAGAGCGGGAACGGCGTTGAATGTACGCTTGCCGAGCGCCGAAAACGGGTTGCCCTCGACCTGAACCAGCCTGATGTCATCGACCTTGCGCAGGGCAAGGAAGTTCACGACCAGAAGGAAGAAGGTCAGGACGAGACCGGCGGCGAGGGCCGACAGGAAACATTTGAGCACGGATTGCTGGGTGAGCCAGGCATAGACGAGCTGGGTGCCGCTCGGCGGAATCAGGAGGCCGAGCGGACTGGCGCTCACCAGGAGGGCTGCGGAAAAACCCGCCGGGTAATTGTTCTTGCGCAGATGCGGCATCATGATCGAGCCGATGCAGGTGAGCGTCGCCGCACCGCTGCCGGAGATGGCACCGAACATGGCGCTGGCAAGCACGCAGGCACCGCTGAGGCCTCCCTTGAAGCCACCAAGGATCAGCTCGGCGATGCCGACGATGGGCGCCGCGATCCGCCCTTTCTGCATGAGATCGCCGGCGACGATGAAAAGCGGGATCACGAGGATGATCACCGTGTTCATCTTCCAGTGACCGGTGCCGAGAAAGGCGGCGATATTGTGATCGCCCATCAGCGTGATGAGGATCAGCACGCCGCCGAATGCGAGCGGCACGGCGACGCCGGCGAGCAGCAGGGCGATGATGAGGAGAAC
>JAGREZ010000364.1 GCA_020446285.1 Geminicoccaceae bacterium | reverse complement strand
TATCTAACGCAAATTGAGCCTTGTAGAATACCTGCCAGCGGTCGCCATGGCGCTTCTCGAACGCGATGGCCTGATCGAGCGACAGGCCGAGCGATCCCTCGATCATGTCGACCTCGCCGGAAAACAGGTTGGCCTCGAGTGCGGATGTGTTCTCGATGGTCCTGACCACAATCTCGTCGAAAGCCGGTTCCCTGCCCCACCAGTGCGGATTGCGACGCATGACGACATGACTGCCAGCGACCACATCGGCGACGACATAGGGTCCGAGCCAGAGACCTTCCCGCGTCGTGTCGGTCTCGTAGAGCGTGCGGTTGCGGTAGGTCGCGGGATCGGCCTCGAAGATCGTGCGCTCGAGATGAGCGGGCAACAGCCGGAAATCGTCGATCCCGTCATAGTCGAAGGTGAGTTTGGAGATGGTGACAGTGAAACTCTTCTCGTCGTGAATCTCGAATGCGGTCATGCGTCTGTAGAGCTCGGCATTGCCGACGCCGCTTTGCGGGTGGCTGCCGACTTCGTGGGTGAAGAGCACATCGTCGGTGGTCACGGGTACGCCGTCGCTCCAGACCGCGTCGGGATCAAGCGTGTAGGTGAGCCGAATGCCCTTCGTTCCGTCCGGCTGATCGATGACCACGGCATCGCCATCCTCGATCCGCGGCAGTTTCACGCAAAGATAGCATTGTGTTTCCCAGGCCGCATTGTCGCGCGTGACCGGGCGATGGGTCAGTCCGTGAATGTAGGATTTGGCTGCCATCGAGTCGATGTTCGGATGGAAGGTCGAGGGATATTGCGTGGTGCCGATGACCAGACGGTCACGCGCGGCTACCGGCCCCGCCGCGATCACGAGGCCGGCAGCGAGAAGGACCGTCGCGAACAGGAGGGATCGCATGGTGTAACTCCCGCAGGTTGCAATCTTCAGTTGGTTCAACAGCACGATGTAGTTTGATCGAATGTCATTCGACAGCCATCAGCCGCTCTCGCTGCCGAGGTAGATTTCCTGCACACGCCTGTCCGCGCGGACGGTTTCGGGTGCCCCCTCGGCGATGAGTTCGCCGCGTGCCAGCACCATGATCCTGTCGGCATGGTTGAAGACGACGTCCATGTCATGTTCGGTGAACAGTACGCCGATGCGGCGTTCCCGGCACAGTTCTGCTGTCATCGCCATCAGTTCCAGCCGCTCGCGCGGGGCCATGCCGGCGGTGGGCTCGTCCATCAGCAGGAGCCTCGGCGCATTGGCGAGTGCCACGGCCAGTTCCACCCGCTTGACGTCACCATAGGCGAGGACGCCGCAGGCCCGGTCCGCCTGTCCGGACATCCCGACCTCGTCGAGAAGCGCGCGCGCCTCCTTCACGAGCATGTTGCCAGCGCGACCGATGAGCGAATCCGTCCGCCCCTGATGCGAGAGCAGCGCCATCTGCACATTCTCGATCACGGTCATGGAGGCGAGTGTCGCGGTGATCTGGAAGGTGCGGCCGACACCGAGGCGCCAGATACGGCGCGGCGGCCAGCCGGTCACATCGACATCGGCGATACGGATCGTGCCCCGGTCGGGACGAAGCTGGCCGCCGACCATGTTGAAGCATGTGCTCTTGCCTGCACCGTTGGGACCGATGAGCGCCAGAAGTTCACCGCAGGCAAGATCGATATCGACATTCGAGACCGCCTGCACGCCGCCGAACGTCTTGCAAAGCCCGCGCACTTCGAGGATGCGTTCGCTGCTCATCTGTCGCTTCCCTGTGGCTGGAAACGTGAGCGAAGGAAGCCGACGATGCCTTGCGGGAAGGCCATGACGAGAAAGATGATGGTGAGCCCGAGCAGCGCCCGCCACCAGGCGATGCGGGCGAGCCAGTCATGCAGCATGGTGAAGGCGGTGGAGCCGACCCAGGGACCGGAAAGGGTCTGGATGCCGCCCAGAAGCACCATCATGAGCGCATCGAAGGAACGTGGAATGGCCATCTCGTCGGGGAAAATGCTGCCCTTCGAGAAGGCGAAGAGCGCACCGGCGAGACCGGCGACGGCACCGGCGAGGATGAAGGCGAGCCATTGCTGACGGGAGACATCGATGCCGATGGCCTCCGCTCGCAACGCATTGTCGCGGCCGGCGCGAAGGGCATAGCCGAACGGCGAGAAGACCATGTGGCGCAGGAGCAGGATGCCGGCGACCACGAGCGCCAGTGTCATCCAGTAGAACGCCGCCGGATCCTTGGCCCAGGGAGCCGGCCAGACGCCGAGAATGCCGTCATCGCCGCCTGTCACCTCACCCCACTGGAAGACCACCGACCAGCAGATCTGGGCGAAGGCGAGCGTCAGCATGGCGAAATAGACACCGCGCAGCCGCACGCAGAACCAGCCGATGACAAGGGCGAGAAGCCCTGCGACCAGCGGTGCCGCGAAAAGGGCGATCTCCATTCGCGCGTCGAACCATGAAACGAGCAGTGCGGCGGCATAGGCGCCACCGCCGAAATAGGCGGCATGGCCGAAGGAGACGAGCCCGCCCGGTCCCATGATCGCATGCAGGCTCGTGGCGAACAGCGCCATCAGCAGCACCTCGGTCGCCATCACCAGCGTGAACGGATCGGCGGCGAGTGGCAGGACGGCCAGAATGACGAGGATGGCGACGATCAGCAGGCGGAGAACAGGGCCGAGCGGGCGAAGTGGCTCGTCGGGGATCGCGTGCGATGCGCCGGCGCCGGTCTCGGGTTTGCCGAGCAGGCCCCACGGGCGGAAGATCAGAACGACGGCCATGACGAGGAAGGTCAGCACCAGCGTGCTTTCGGGGAAGAGCAGGATACCGAAAGCGCGAAGTTCGCCGATGATGACAGCGGCGAGAAACGCGCCGGTGATGCTGCCCATGCC
>JAGREZ010000363.1 GCA_020446285.1 Geminicoccaceae bacterium | reverse complement strand
GCATCAGCGTCTCGGCGACGAAGCGCCCGCCATGGATCCCGAAATGGCCGGATTCGTCCGGTCCGGTCCGGTAGCTGTTGGGACGTTCAATGGCTGTCATGCGGTGCTTCCCCGAGCTGGCGTGTTTCGCCTCGTACCAGCGAACGGGCACGGGTCAAGAGGCGCTTCATCCTGTCATGGTCCTTGATGCCCGGCGCGCTCTCGATCCTTGACGATGCGTCGAGCATGGGCGCGCCGGTGAGGGCGGCCGCCCTTTCGATATTGTCGGCATCGAGCCCGCCGGCGAGCAGCCATGGCAGGCCGATGTTCCGGCCGGCGAGAAGCCGCCAGTCGAAGGAAAGGCCGTTGCCGCCCGGTATGGCTCCGGGTGTCTTCGGCGGCCGCGCATCGAAGAGGATCATGTCGGCGCTCTCCAGCCATGCCTCGTGCCGGGCGACATCCCCGGCATCGCTCACCGCAAGTGCCTTGATGATCCGCTTTCCCGTTCGCCGTCGCACCTCGCGGGCGCGTTCGGGCGTCTCGCCGCCATGCAGCTGGATATAGTCGACGGAACCGGCGGCGAGGACCCCGTCGAGCCGGCGATCATCGGCATCGACCGTGACGGCGACGCTCGGGACGGCCGGATCCATGGTCCGTGCAAGCTCCTTCCATTCACTGAAGGAAAGGCTGCGCGGCGATGGCGGATAGAAGTTGAAGCCGATGAACGCGGCACCGTTGTCGAGCGCGCATTCGAGATCCACCGCCCGCCTGATGCCGCAGATCTTCACGGGAATGCCCATCTCACGCCGCCTCGGACAGGTCCTGGAAGATGTCGCGTGCGGCACGGGCCGGATCGGCTGCCATCGTGATCGGCCGGCCGATCACCAGCCGGTCGGCGCCGGCGCGAAGGGCCTCCACCGGCGTCAGCGTGCGTTTCTGGTCGTCATCGGCGGCGACGGGGCGGATGCCCGGAACCACCAGTTTCGGTTCGTTGCCGAAACGCGCGCGGATCGCACCGATTTCCGCAGGCGAGCAGACGAGGCCGTCGCAGCCCGCCCCGAGCGCCAGTTCGGCAAGGCGCAACACCTGATCGGTGGCCGATCCGCCGACGCCGGTCGCGCGAAGATCGCTCTCGTCGAGACTGGTGAGGACCGTGACGGCGAGGATCCATGGCCGTGTCGCCGAATCCCGCGCCACCGCGCAGGCGGCGCGCATCATCGCATCGCCGCCGCCGGCCATGACCGTCACCATGGATACGGGCAGCTCGACGATGCCGCGCATGGCACCGGCAACCGTATTGGGAATGTCGCTGAGCTTGGCGTCGATGAAGATCGGAATGCCCAATTCGCCCATCGCCCGGATGCCCTGCGGGCCCTGTGCGTAGAGGAATTCGAGCCCGAGCTTGATCGTGCCGACGCTTTTGCCGAGCGCGCGTGCGAGACTGCGCGCACGCTCGAGATCGGGAAGGTCGATCGCGCAGACGATCGGCGATGATATCGAGCAGACGATCGGTGATGATGACGTCATGATATGCGACCCGGTCGATGATGCCATGATTGTGTTGCGGGCTTGTAGCAGAGCGACGAAGCTTAGCCAATCCGACCTGCCGGGATGTCGTGAATCGATCCGGAATGTCGTGAAACGTTCGGGTGGCGGGCAATTTTGTCGTTGAGACGGGGAATTCCGGCTGCTTTTCTCGGCCGGATCCATGTCATGTCGCGGGAATACGCGAAAAGGGCCCATGCCACGGGGCCAAGGGGCCAAGGGGAATTTGACGATGACCATGTTGCGCGCTTTTCTTGCCATCCTTGCCGTTGTCGGGCTGGGTGGCTGTCTTTCCACCAATCAGCTTGGCGGCGGTTCGAGCCTGGCCAGCGGCTCGGCCGGTCTTGCCGGCAACGCCCAGGGTGCCGGCAGCGACCTGCCGAGCTGTTCGGCACCGCTTGGAACGGTCGCACTGGTCGAGG
>JAGREZ010000362.1:1724-2549 GCA_020446285.1 Geminicoccaceae bacterium | reverse complement strand
CCCTGGAACCATTGAGCCTCCCCTGGAATCACTGAGGGATTCTCTATTTGATCGGAACGCGCAGCCGCGATTTCGGCAATCACGACCACCGCCCTGCGCCAATTGATAGCGCCATTGGCGGATCGGGTGCAACAGGCAAAGGGTCCGACAGGCGATCCCCTGATCCGGCCATCGGACGAGGGCCGGCCTGCGCTGTGAACGGGCAATCCATCCGCGCGCGGGTCGGAAACCCGATGGCATGCCGAACGAATCAGAAACCGGCGGGGGCTTCGAGACCGGCGGCGGCGAGGGCCTCGCGGATTTCGTCCTTGCGGGCATTCAATCCGGCCTCGCTCTTGGCCTCCGCACGGGCGACGAGCACGGCCTGGGTGTTGGAGGCACGAAGGAGCCACCATCCATCGCCGCTGTTGACCCGGACACCGTCGGTCTCGTCAACGCTTGCACCGGCCTTTGCCAGATGCGCCTTGATCGCCGTGATCGCCTCGAACTTGCGCTCCTCGGCGCAATCGAAGCGGATTTCCGGCGTGTTGAAGGTCTCCGGCATCCGGTCACGGATTTCGGCGAGCGTCACGTCGCCGCGTGCCAGAATGTCGATCAGGCGAACGGCGACATAGAGCGCGTCGTCATGGCCGTAGAAACGGTCCTTGTAGAAAATATGTCCGGACATCTCGCCCGAGAGTGGCGCGCCGGTCTCGACCATCTTCGACTTGATGAGCGAGTGGCCGGTCTTGTACATGAGCGGTTTGCCGCCGAGGCGGGCGATCTCGTCGAACAGGATCTGGCTCGCCTTGACATCGGCGATGATGGTGGCGCCGGGGTGACGTT
>JAGREZ010000362.1:143-1635 GCA_020446285.1 Geminicoccaceae bacterium | reverse complement strand
ATGCGGTCGGCATCGCCGTCGAAGCCGATGCCCATTTCGTAGCCACCCTTCTTCACCCGGTCGATGAGTTCGACAAGATTGTGGGCTTCGGTCGGATCGGGGTGGTGATTGGGGAAGGTGCCGTCGACCTCGGCGAAGAGGCATTCGTGACGGCCGGGGAGGCGCGCGGCGAGCGCTTCCATGGCCGGCCCGGCGACGCCGTTGCCGGCATCCCAGACGCAGTTGACATCGCGCCTGCCGTGATAATCCTGCATGAGCCTGTCGACATAGCGATCGAAGACATCGATCTGCTCGATGCGACCCTTGCCACTGGCCCATTGGCCCGAGGCGGCGACCTTGCCGAGTTCGATGATACGCTCGCCGAAGAAGGACGACTTGCCCATCATCATCTTGAAGCCATTATAGTCCGGCGGATTGTGTGATCCGGTGAGCTGGATACCGCCATCGGCATCGAGCTCGTGTACGGCGAAATAGAGCATGGGTGTCGGGCTCTGGCCGATATCGACGACATCGATGCCGGTGGAAACGAGGCCCTCGGCGAGTGCGCCCGCAAGCTCCGGCGAGCTCAGCCGGCCGTCGCGGCCGACGGCGATCCGGTTTCGGCCCTCGCGTTTCGCGATCGTTCCGAACGACGCACCGATCGCGCGGGCATCGGCCGCGTGCAACGTCGTTCCGACAATGCCGCGAATGTCATATTCGCGCAGAACGGACGAGTGAAACTGATGCCCTGGGGCCATCGATACAACTCCCTTTGCATTGCAAGATCGAAACGGGGACGACCCTTGTCCCCGTTTCCGCTGTCCCTGTCACGCGGCTCGATCCTCAGGCGACCGCCTGCCGCCCGCGATCAGGCCGCGGGCGGTGGTCAGGTCACAGATGGATCGCTGGCTCAACCGGCCGCGAATTCATCCGTCTGTTCATTGAATCCGGACTTCTCGCTGGTCCGGCTTTCAAGTCCGTTTCCCATGCAGGGCCGGCCAATGCTCGTATAGGCGAAGCCGGCACGCGCGACATCGGCGGGATCGAAGATATTACGCAGATCGATGATGATCGGCGTGCGCATCGAATCGCGCACCCGTTCGAGATCGATACCACGGAAGATGTTCCACTCGGTGAGGATGACGAGTGCATCTGCATCTTCGACAACCGAGTAGGGATCGTCGCGCCAGTCGACCTCCGGCATCATTTGCCGCGCCTCGTCCATGCCCTCGGGATCGAACGCCTTCACGGTGGCTCCCTCGGCGCAGAGGGCCGGAACGATCACGAGGCTCGGGCTCTCGCGCATGTCGTCGGTATTCGGCTTGAAGGTCACGCCGAGCACGCCGATGGTCTTGCCGGCGATATTGTCGCCACAGGCCTTGATGATCTTGCGCACCATCTGCCGCTTGCGGCCGTCATTGACGCTGACCACCGTCTCGACGATGCGCAGCGGCGAATTATGCTGCTCGCCGGTGCGCAGAAGTGCCAGCGTGTCCTTGGGAAAGCACGAGCC
>JAGREZ010000362.1:0-134 GCA_020446285.1 Geminicoccaceae bacterium | reverse complement strand
CCATAGCCCGGTCCGGCATGCAGGAACTTCCTGCCGATACGGCCGTCGAGACCCATGCCCTTGGCGACCATCTGGACATCGGCGCCGACGCGCTCGCACAGATCCGCCATCTCGTTGATGAAGGTGATCTTGGT
>JAGREZ010000361.1:4018-5162 GCA_020446285.1 Geminicoccaceae bacterium | reverse complement strand
GCTCTCGACAAGGCCATCATCGACCGTGCGGTCACGCGCATGGAGGCGATCCGTGACGCGGTCGGGCCGAAGGTCGACATCATCCTCGAACTGCACTCGCTCACCTCGCTCACCGGCGGACAGCAGCTCGCCGAGGCCTGCGCCGGGCTCGACCTGTTCATGGTCGAGGAGGCGGTGAACTACAATTCCGACAGACAGGCACGGACCCTCAAGAGCCGGGCGCCGCATCTGCGCATGGCCGGCGGCGAGCGCATCTTCACCCGCTGGCAGTACCGCGCCTATCTCGAGGACGGCTCGCTCGACATGCTCCAGCCCGATTTCTGCCTCGTCGGCGGCATCTCCGAGGGCAGGAAGATCTGCGACATGGCCCATGCCTATGAAGTGACGATCCAGGGCCATGTCTGCGGCTCGCCGATCTCGACCCATGCGGCGATGCACATCGAGACGGCGATCCCGAACTTCCAGATCCACGAACACCACATCAATGCCACCTGCGCGAACAACCGCCACATCTGCAAGCAGGACCTGCAGCCGCAGAAGGGTCGCCTGCGCGCACCCGATGATCCCGGACTGGGGCTTGACCTGAACATGGATTTCGTTCGCAAATACAGCACGTCCGTCACTGTCGGATAGGTCAGGCCAGGGGATACGGGATGCTGGGCGCGAAACGATTACACAGCAGCCACTGGGGCGCATTCCGCGCCGAGCTTTCGGACGGCGGGATGACGGTCCTGCCGTTCGAGAACGACCATGATCCAGCGCCCATGCTGGCGAATATCGCCGCCGCGAAGGACCATCCGGCACGGCTTTCGCGTCCGCTCGTGCGGCGCGGCTGGCTCGAGGACGGTCCGGGGCCCGACGATCGCCGTGGCAGCGATGCCTATGTCGAGATGGACTGGGAGGAGGCGCTCGACCTCACCGCGCGTGAACTCGTGCGGCTCGGCGCGCTCGCCGGGCTGCCCGAAAGCGGCCCCCTTCCCGGTGCGCATGTGTTCGGCGGATCCTATGGCTGGTCATCGGCGGGCCGGTTCCACCATGCGCAGAGCCAGGTGCACCGCTTTCTCAACGTCGCCTTCGGCGGCTATGTGGCCTCGGTCGACACCTATTCCAGCGCCGCCGGCGCGGTCATCCTCGACCTGGTGTG
>JAGREZ010000361.1:0-3935 GCA_020446285.1 Geminicoccaceae bacterium | reverse complement strand
GGCCTGCCGGTGCGCAACATGCTGGTCAATCCCGGAGGATCGGTCGAGCACATGGCGCGAGGCGATCTGCGCGCCGCCGCAGAAAGGGGCTGCCGGATCGTCTCGGTCAGCCCGCTCGCCGACGATACCGACGCGGATCTGCCGGGGGTCACCCGCATCGCACCCCGCCCCGGAACCGATATCGCGATGATGCTCGGCATGGCGCAGCATCTGAACGCCCGCGGTCTCGTCGATCATGCCTGGCTCGATCGCCATACCCATGGCTGGGAACCGTTCCGCGCCTATCTCGCCGGCGAGACGGATGGCTGCGCGAAAACCCCCGAATGGGCGGCGGAGATCTGCGGCGTGCCGGCCGCCACGATCCGTGAACTGGCGGAGAGTGCGGCATCGAGCCGGACCCACATCGCCGTCTCCTTCGCCCTGCAGCGCGCCCGCAATGGCGAGCAGCCGGTCTGGATGGGGCTGGTTCTCTCCTGCATGCTGGGTCAGCTGATGCCGCCGGGAGGCGGTTTCTCCTACGGTCTCGCCAGCGGTGGCAATCTGGGACGGCCGCCGCTCGGCGTGGCGCTGCCGACCTTTCCGCAAGGGCGCAATCTCGTCGGTGATTTCATTCCGGTGGCGAAGATTTCCGATCTCCTGCTGAATCCCGGCGGACGCTTCACCTACAAGGGCGAAGAGCGGACTTTCGCCGACATCCGGCTCGTCTACTGGGCCGGCGGCAATCCGTTTCACCATCATCAGGACCTGCAACGGCTGCGCGCGGCCTTCGCCCGGCCGGAGACGGTCATCGTGCAGGACAGTGTCGGCACGGCGACGACGGCACATGCCGACATCGTCCTGCCCGCGACGATCACGGCCGAGCGCGACGATATCGGTGCGGGGCGGGTCGATCCCTGGCTCGTTCCGATGCAGAAGCTCGTGGAGCCGCATGGCGAGGCGAAGGATGATTACGACATCTTCGCCGCTCTCGCCGGGCGCATCGGCTGCGGCGACCGCTTCACCGAAGGCCGCGATTCGCATCAGTGGCAGCAGCATATCTATGATGTCACGCGAACGGCACTCGCGGCGCAGGGCTGGCCGTTGCCCGACTTCCAGAGCTTCATGGCGGGGCAGGTGGCGAAACTGCCGCTATCCGACGAACCCGGTCTGATGACCCGGTTTCACGAGGCACCGGAGCAGCACGGGCTGGCGACGCCGAGCGGCAGGATCGAGATTTCCTCAGCTATCGTCGAAAGCGCCGGTCTGCCGGCCCATCCCGCCTGGATCGAGCCCGAGGAATGGCTCGGCAGCGCGCTCGCCCGGCGCTTTCCCTTCCAGCTCGTGGCCAACCAGCCGCCCGGCCGTCTGCACAGCCAGCTCGATTTCGGCGAGGCCAGCATGGCCGGCAAGCGGGCCGGTCGCGAGGTTGCGCGCATGAACCCCGATGATGCCGAAGGACTCGGGATCGGGGAGGGTGATCTTCTCCTGATCCGCAACGATCGCGGCGCCTTTCTCGCCGTCGCCCGGCCGGATGCGGGCGTGGCTTCGTCCATCGTTCAGGTGCCCACCGGAGCCTGGTACGCCCCCGTCGATCTTCCCGGCGTCGGCATCGCCTGCGTCAATGGCAATCCCAATGCGGTGACGCTGGATATCGGCGCCTCGCCGCTGAGCGGCGGCTGCACCGGCCAGCTCTGCCTCGTCAGTGTGGAGAAATGGACGGGCGATCCGCCGCCGGTGATACCGCATGAGCGGATCCTGCCGCGCGCCCCGGCATCGCCTGCCGGCTGACGATCGCGGCCGGACAGGTGGGTGGTGGCCGATTGCGAGCCTGTTGCTTCAGGACAGGGCCTCGGGGCGGATCCACATGGCCTCGCTCTCGTCCCAGAGTTCGAGAATGAATGTGAGCGGATTGCCGCCGGGCAACCGGAAACGCGCCTCGACATCGCCGTGATCGATGCTCAGACGCGCGCCGAAATGCCGGGCAAGCCGCAGGATCAGGCCATTGTCGAGGTGACAGTTCATCGCCAGCGTCGTGATCGAACGATTGCGCGCCGAAATCATCAGCCGCCTGACCAGCTCGCGGCCGTATCCCTGACTGCGGCATGGCGCATCCACCGACAGCGCAACCTCCGCCCAGCTCTCGGGCGCGACTGCGAAACCGGCGGTTGCGGCCGGACGCAACTCGGCAACACCACACACGCGGCCCCGGTGTACTGGCGCCAGCATGATCGCACCCTCCCAGTCGAGCCGGTCGCAATAGGTGCGAATGCCGGCATCGCTCGTCGTGGCGCCAAAGCGCCAGCGCCGGTCCTGGGGAGAAAGACACAGGAGGTGGTCGAGAACGCCGTCGCGGTCACTGACGTGCAAGCGGCGGAATATCGTATGCGGATCGCGCGCGGCATGCCGGACGGGCCGAAGCGGTGCATCCGGTCCGCTGAGATCCGGCGACGGAACGATGGGCAGCAAGGATCATCTCCTCGAAGCAGGTCCAGATCGAGGTTGAAGGCGGGTCGGTGATCCTCCATTCAGGCAATGGTTGCGGGCCGGCAAAGCGGCGGGGATTGCGGGCCGGCAGGGCGTCGGGATGTCAGCCGCCACGCAACGGCATGATCCCGGGCCCGTGAGAGCGCATGTCGGTTATAACCGATGGCGCGATTTTCAGCCGCAATTTTTGTGCAACGCAGCATTGAAAAATCGCCATGGCTGGTTCAGGGAGGGGATAAATTCCCCAATTGTGTAGATTCACCGCGCGCAAAGGCCGGAAAAGCCGTCAGGTCTTTTGAAATCTGTCGAGGCATGCAGGCTGCTCGAAACGGGCTTCGGGCTCGCCGCTGGTCTCGGCAAGATCGTATGCGGCTTCGACCGCCCGCCTGCGTGCTGCGAGGATCGCATGCGGGTCGGGAACGCGTTCGCGTATCCGTGTGATGAGCCAGTTGGCGAGTTCCGCAACCAGCGCGCGCCGCCCGGACGCCCGCAGCCGGCGCTGCTGTGTGCGGAGATCGGTTGCGGGGCCATCCCCGTCGCGGCTGCATGCAGAATGTTTCGGTGCTGCATGCAGGGGCCTCGACACGGCCGCGCGGCGAGTCGGCCGGTTGCCCGAGATCCGGCGCAGGACGGATGAGAACAGCCGTTCGAACGGCGATTTCGATGCCTGCGCCTGTGCCCAGTCGAACCACGCGCCTTCGCCATTGCTCTCATGCGCCGGAATCTGCCGCAGACGGCCGTGCAATCCAACGAACCATTCCGTCGCCAGCAGCCGCAGTTCCTGCAGAAGACCCTCGCGATGCATCATGTCCTGAAAGGCGATGACGACCGGAAGCACCGTCTCGACGAAGGCCGTCTGCGCAGCCTGGTCACCATCCAGCCGGAATTCGCGCTCAACCTGCTCGTGTTCTCCGGTCACCCGGAGCCAGCAGAACCGCAGCAGCCGCAACACACCCCAGCGCGCAACCCGCACCCGCTGTGCCGGCGAAACGAACGCATCGATTTCGGATGAAATGGACATGATTTCTTTATGGGAGAAAAATTGGATAGAGTCAAGGAAAATAATCCAAGGAAGATGGGAAGGAGTATGAAAAGGGAAAGGAAGGAAAAGGGGAAAGACAAGGGACCGTGGCGGTCCCTTGACCCTGCCTTCAGTTGGCGGCGGTGTTGGGTCGGAGCACCGCTGTCAGCTGCTTACGGCGCTCGCGGCGGGTTGTTGCGGTCGGGTTTTTCGGTTCTGTGGCTGCGTTTGTTCCCGTGCTTGTGCCTCTGCTTTGGCAGCGGGGTGATGGTTGCTTGCAGGTTTTGTTCGAGGAGGGTTTTGCCGCTCTGGTTGAGGGTGGAGTTGCGCAGGTCGGCGGCCTTGCGGGCGATGGCGGTCTGGGTGGGGCGGTGTTTGCCGGTGGCGGGGAGGCCGTCGGGGTCGCTCAACCGTTCGGCGACGCCATCGATGATCGTCGACTCGATATTGC
>JAGREZ010000360.1:3398-4183 GCA_020446285.1 Geminicoccaceae bacterium | reverse complement strand
CACGCCAAGTCGATCTGCCTGAATTTCGGCATCGCCGGGGAATTCGGCGGACGCTGCAACCTGCGCTTCGACGATACCAATCCGGAAAAGGAGGAAGAGGAGTATATCGAGGCGATCCGCGAGGATGTTTCGTGGCTCGGCCATGACTGGGGCGAGCATCTCCATTTCGCCTCGGACTATTTCGAGACGCTCTATGAATGGGCCGTGCATCTGGTCGTGCACGGTCTTGCCTATGTCGACGACCAGACCGCCGACGAGATCCGCGAGAACCGGGGCACGCTGAAGGAACCCGGACGCGACAGCCCGTTCCGCGAACGTTCGGTGGGCGAGAATCTCGAACTCTTCGCCCGGATGCGCGAGGGCGCATTCGCCGAGGGCGAACGGGTGTTGCGGGCGAAGATCGACATGACATCGGGCAACATCAATCTGCGCGATCCCGTACTCTACCGCATCCGCCATGCCAGCCATCCGAGAACCGGCACGACCTGGCACATCTATCCCACCTACGATTACGCGCACGGCCAGTCGGACGCCATCGAGGGCGTGACCCATTCCATCTGCACGCTCGAATTCGAGGATCACCGGCCGCTCTATGACTGGCTGATCGATCATCTGCCGACCGAAAGCCGCCCGCGCCAGTACGAGTTCGCCCGGCTCAACCTCACCCACACGCTGCTCTCCAAGCGCAAGCTCATCCGCCTCGTCAGGGAAGGCCATGTGCGCGGCTGGGACGATCCGCGCATGCCCACGCTCGCGGGTCTGCGCCGTCGCGGCCTGCCGCCGGA
>JAGREZ010000360.1:0-3225 GCA_020446285.1 Geminicoccaceae bacterium | reverse complement strand
CGAGACCTTCACCGCCACCAACAATCCGGAGAACCCGGAGGACGGGACGCGCGAGGTTCCGTTCGGCCGCGAGCTCTGGATCGAGCGCGAGGATTTCATGGAGGATCCGCCGAAGAAGTTCTTCCGCCTCGCACCCGGCCGCGAGGTGCGCTTGCGCCATGCCTATCTCGTCACCTGCGAGGAGGTGATCCGGGATGCGCGGGGTGAGGTGGTTGAACTGCACTGCCGCTATGATCCGGCGACCCGGGGCGGCGATGCGCCCGACGGCAGGCGGGTGAAGGCGACGCTGCACTGGGTTTCGGCCGCACATGCGGTGGATGCCGAGGTCCGGCTGTACGACCATCTCTTCACCGAAGAGGTTCCTTCGCCCGATGCGGAACTCGCGGACATTGTCAATCCGGCGTCGCTGGAGATCCTCGACCATGCGAAGCTCGAACCGGCACTGGCCGGGGCGGTCATCGGCGAGGCGGTGCAGTTCGAACGGCAGGGCTACTTCACCGCCGATCCGGACAGCACAGCGCAACGCCCGGTCTTCAACAGGACGGCAACCCTGCGTGACGGCTGGGCCAAGGCAAAAGCCAGGGGGTGAGATGAAGGCCAGAGGGAGTGGGACAGAAACGGGGAGGGGCAGCGAACCTGTGCGAACCGGCGGGTACGGAGCGGCGATCAAGAAGAAAGCCCGCGCCGGAACGTGGGCTTTCCCCAAGATCGCCTAGCGACTGCCGTAACCCCCGACTGACATTCTTGTTGGGGGTCAGCCTCCCGAGCCTACTCGGCCGCGCGTCGATACGCGCAGGGCAATGCTAGCAGAAACGCGGGATATGGCAATTCCGCACTTTCGCTGCGGATGACAATTCTGCGACGGCCGGCCTGAACGAACGCCATTCAACGGGGAAAACGGAGCGATCTTGCCTGTGCATCGATCCGCACGCGCGCCACTCCGCGTCTGTGGAAGCCGAGCCTTCGTGCTGCTGCCGCGCTCACATCGATGATCCGCGAACGCGTGAAGGGGCCGCGATCATTGATGCGCAGCAGGACGCGCAGGCCGTTTTCCAGATTGGTGACGGTCACAAGCGTGCCGAAGGGAAGGGCCGGATGGGCGGCGGTCATGGCTTCGGGATTGAACGGGGCGCCGCTGGCCGTGGGTCTGCCGGCGAAAGCCTTGCCATACCAGGAGGCCGTTCCGCTCTCCACATGACGAACGGCCGGAACGGGCATGGTGGCATGCGCCTGCGGGGCCATCAGCGCCACCGCAACACTCAGGGCACCAGCACTCAGGGCAGCAGGGCGGCGCGAGCGTCTTTTCCGTTTCATGCGCGACAGGCTCCTCGAAACGACATTGTCCCGGCACTGCGAACAGTACGCGGTTCGTTTCGATGCCTAGAGCGCCCGTCTTAACAAATCGTGAATATCAGGGGGTACACACCGGGTGCGGGGTGGGCCGGTTGGGATCGGCAGGGGGGGAGATGTCTGGGGCGAGCGACGCGACTTGAACGCGCGACCTCCAGGGCCACAACCTGGCGCTCTAACCACCTGAGCTACGCCCGCCACGAGACGCGCGTCTTTTGACCGAAAGGCGATACGCCGTCAAGTGCTGCATGGATTGGCGGCCACCGCTCGCGTACTCTCTCGCGCACTCAATGGCATAGGTACGCCGGAAAATCTGTGCTAAGCGGCTCGAAACGGGTTCGGGGTGCGCGGTCACGAGTTGAGAAGAACGGGCCATGGAACATCTGCAGGCAAGCGCGGTGGCGGCCGGACAGGACGGGGCCTCAGGCTGTGAGGTGATCGCGTTCCTGCTCATTCCCGATTTCTCCATGATCGCCTTCGCCTCGGCCATCGAGCCGCTGCGCATCGCCAACCGTCTCGCCGGGCGTCCCCTCTACAAATGGGTTCTCGTGTCGAAGGACGGCAGTGCCGTTCCGGCGAGCAACAACATTCCCGTCAATGTCGATCTTGCCATGGACCAGCTCGAGATCCGTGTCGGCCAGTCCATGCCGACCGTCGTCGTCTGCAGCGGAATCGGCGCCGAACGCTTTCAGGACAAGGATGTGCTCGCCTGGCTGCGTCGCGTCGACAGGCATGGTGCGACCATCGGCGCGCTCTGCACCGGCGCCCACATTCTCGCCCGCGCCGGGCTCATCTCCGACCACCGCTGCACCATTCACTGGGAAAACCTGCCGGGCTTCGTCGAGGCCTTCCCCGATCTCGACGTCGCCGCCGATCTCTTCGAAGTGGACCGCAACCGCTTCACATGCTCCGGCGGCACCGCACCGCTCGACCTGATGCTCAACCGCATCGGCGCGTCGCATGGCGAGGACCTCGCCACCAAGGTCAGCGAACAGTGCCTGCTCGATCGCATCCGCGGCCCGCAGGACCGCCAGCGCATGCCCATCCGCATGCGCCTCGGCGTGCATCACCCCAAGCTCATCATGGCCATCGAGCTCATGGAGGCCAATATCGAGGAACCGCTGAGCCAGGAACTCCTCGCCAAATATGTCGGCCTCTCGCGCCGCCAGCTCGAACGGCTGTTCCGCCGCCATCTCGGCCGCACGCCCGCTCAATATTACCTCGAACTCCGCCTCGAACGCGCCCGCCACCTGCTCTACCAGACCGACCTTCCGATCATGAGCATCGCCTGTGCCTGCGGCTTCGTCTCCGCCTCCCACTTTTCCACATGCTATCGGCAGATGTTCGGCAAGACCCCGCGAGCGGAGAGAAACGAGGCGGTGTGAGAGGGAAAGGGCACCGCCGCCATCGCTTACGGCGCCCGTGGCGGGTTGTTGCGGTCGGGTTTTTCGGCCCTGTGGCTGCGTTTGTTCCCGTGCTTGTGCCTCTGCTTCGGCAGCGGGGTCAGTGTTGCCTCCAGGTTTTGTTCGAGGAGGGTGTTGCCGCTCTGGTTGAGGGTGGAGCTGCGCAGGTTGGCGGCCTTGCGGGCGATGGCGGTCTGGGTGGGGCGGTGTTTGCCGGTGGCGGGGATGCCGTCGGGGTCGCTCAACCGTTCGGCGACGCTGTCGATGATCGCCGTCTCGATATGGTGCAGGCGCGAGGTGAAGCGCTCGGCAAAGAGCTCCTCGTGGGTCGGCTCGAAGTCTGCGGGATCGGCGGGCGGAGCGGGAAGCTCCGGGGCCGGTTGTGGTGCGGGTGGCGGTGGTGCCTGCATGGCCTTGATGGCCTTGCGCCGTGCCCGGCGTTTCGCTCTCAGGCTTTTCAGCAGCAGGTCGA
>JAGREZ010000359.1:3559-5106 GCA_020446285.1 Geminicoccaceae bacterium | reverse complement strand
GGTGGCCGAGGCAGATGCCGAAGACGGGCTTGCCGCTGTCCAGAAGTGCCCGGATTTCCGCGGCCGCGTAGACACCCGTCGCCGCCGGATCGCCGGGACCGTTGGAAAGGAGAACGCCGTCGGGCGCCGCCGCGAGAACGGTTTCGGCGGTTGCGGTGGCCGGCATGACCGTGATCCGGCAGCCCAGCCGGGCGAGCGCGCGCAGGATGTTGTGCTTGGTACCATAGTCGAGGACGACGATGTGCGGGCCGCGCCCGTCACCATTCCTGTAGGCGGTGGAACCGTTCCATTCGCCTTCCTGCCATTGCGGCGGCGCCACGCCGGTCACTTCGGGCACGAGATCGAGGCCGTCGATCCCGCCGAACGCCCGGGCGGCTTCGACCAGCGCCCGGGTGTCGATCGTTTCCCCCTGTGTATGGACGAGTGCGGCGTTCTGTGCCCCCCGGTCCCGGAGATGCGCGGCGAGATCGCGGGTATCGATGCCGCCGAGGCCGACGATGTCGTGTCGCTCCAGCCATTGTGGAAAGGCGAGTTCGTCGCGCCAGTTCGACGGCGAGGTGGGCACCGCCCGCGTGACGAGGCCGCGGGCGACGGGCCGCAGGCTCTCGAAATCGAGTCCGTTGGTTCCCACATTTCCGATATGCGGAAACGTGAAGGTGACGATCTGGCCGGCATAGGAGGGATCGCTCAGGATCTCCTGATAGCCGGTCATCGCTGTATTGAATACCAGTTCACCGACCCGCTGGCCGCAGGCGCCGAAGCCGTGTCCCCGGAAAACGGTTCCATCGGCGAGCGCGAGCGCCGCCGATGGTTTTCGGAAGAGGGCATCTTGCATCGAGGGTGCTATCCACGTAAGAGCACGGCTCCGCACCGTGGAAGCCGGAAACGGCCGTTCACCGACGGGAGCTTTTGGCCTGAATGAGGAGTGATCGAGGTCGCTCGCGGCCTTTTAGCATTGTCGAACGAAGCGTCAAGGACGCGGGGTTGAATGAGGCGTCGTGTATGCTCGGCAATGTGGTATGGTGTGACCGGTTGCGTGGCCGGCAAAGCTGATCCGGTCACCTTGGAGTTGTTGCGAAAAGGCGGGGTCTTACCTTGCTCAGGGAAACTTTGACGCAGGCACTCAGGAAAGCCGATGATGAAGGCGACGAGTGTACCAGGGGCACCCTCCGCCTCGTCATGACCGCGCTCAAGGAACGCGATCTCTGCGCGCGCATGGCCGGTGACGAGGAAGGACTGGGTGATGCGGAGATCAAGGGGCTGATTTGTGACATGATCGCCCAACGGCAGGAGCAGATCGAGCGCTGCGAGAGTTCCGCGCGGCTCGACCTTGCCGAACAGGAGGCCGACGAGATCGAGGTTCTCGAACGCTTCATCCCGGCAAGGATGTCGGTCGAGGAGATGGCCAGGGCGATCGATGGCGCGATCGACGAACTCGGTGCCACGCGGCTCAAGGATGTCGGCCGGGTGATGTCGACCCTCCATGAGCGCCATGAGGGACAGATGGATTTCACCATGGCCAAGCGGCAGATCTGTCGCCGGCTGGG
>JAGREZ010000359.1:0-3496 GCA_020446285.1 Geminicoccaceae bacterium | reverse complement strand
CTTGCGCGATGATGGCGACGGTTCGCTCGAGACTTTCAAGTCGCGGATCTCGCTTGCCGACATCGTCGGCCGCTATGTCCGGCTGACACGAAAGGGCCGTGAGCACAGCGGTCTTTGTCCCTTTCACAAGGAAAAATCGCCGTCCTTTTCCGTCGTCGAGGAAAAGGGCTTCTATCACTGCTTCGGTTGCGGTGCGCATGGCGATGTGATCCGCTTCATCATGGAGATCGAGGGGCTGGGTTTCCCGGAAGCCCTGGCGCGTCTTGCCGACATGACCGGGATCGAGCCGCCGGCGAAGCGTGGCGGGACCGACCGCATCGCCCCCGATCTGGCGGATGCCAATGCTGCCGCCATGCGCTGGTTCGAGGGTCAGCTCGAAACCGGCCGGGCGCGGGCGGCGCGGGCCTATCTCGAAAGGCGCGGTGTCGGAGCCGGAGCGCGCGAACGCTTCCGTCTCGGCTATGCCCCGCCCGACCGCCACGCATTGAGGGAGTGGCTCGTCCGCAACGGCATTGCCGAGCAGATCGCCGTCGATGCCGGACTCCTCATCCGGCCCGATGATGGCAGTGCCTGTTACGACCGGTTCCGCGAGCGGCTGGTCTTCCCTATCGAGGACATGCGCGGGCGGATCGTCGGTTTTGGCGGCCGGGCGCTGGCGGAACAGAAGGCCAAGTATCTCAACAGCCCCGAAACGCGGCTGTTTCACAAGGGAACGCTGCTGTTCGGCCTGCCGCTGGCGAGCCGTGCGGCGAAGGGGGCGGGGCGCATCGTGCTCGTCGAGGGCTACATGGATGTCATTGCCCTGCACGAGAACGGCATCGCCGAGACGGTGGCACCGCTTGGCACGGCGGTGACCGAGGAGCAGCTGCAACTGCTCTGGCGCTATAGTGACGAGCCCGTCGTCTGTCTCGATGGTGACAAGGCCGGGTTCGCTGCGGCGCTGCGCGCGATCCGCCGGGCCCTGCCGGTCATGAAGGGCGGACAATCGCTGCGTTTCGCCCTGTTGCCCGAGGGTGAGGACCCTGACAGCTTCGTCCGCTCGCGTGGCCGGGACGCCATGGACAGCCTGCTGTCGACGGCGATGCCGCTTTCGCGGCTGGTGTGGCAGGCGGAATGGACGGCACGGCCGGTGACAACGCCCGAACAGCTCGCCGGGCTCAGGAAACGACTGCTGGACTATGCCGGTCTCGCGCGTGATCCGACGCTTGCCGCGTTCCTCCGCGACCAGTTCGACGAACTGGTGAATGCGCGGCGACCGAGGCGTTACGGACCATGGCGCCGGGAATCCGGCCAGCGGGGCAGCCGGGGTGGCAACCGTGGCGGAGCCTGGGAGCGTTCGCCGCAACTCGCCGCCTTTCCGCGCTCGCCCGAACAGACCAACGAGCTGCGCGCGCTCGCATGCTTCCTTCTCGATCCGGGGCTGATCAGCGAATTCGAGACCGACCTCGCCGAGCTCGATCTGGCCGATCCGGCGCATGACAGGCTGCGTTCACAACTTCTCGCGTTTTTTGCCGAACGCGATGACCTTGACCCGGAGACCGTTCGACACCATCTCACCGGCAGTGGGTTTGGTGAGATCGCCGGCAAGGTGATGAGTGCTTTCGGACCAATGACGGCCGGCGGGTCGATCGACCGGCAGGCCGCGGCAGGAATGCTCGAGCAAAGGCGGAGCAGGCTCGCGCGGGAACGCGTGGCTGCGGAAACCGCTGCAGCCCTGCAAGAGGGTCGCATGGACGAACTCGATACATGCCGTCTCTCGCAGGACGAACTGCTGAATGGTCCGCCTGACGGCGATCCTCCGGGGCGCATGGAAGTCGAGTGAGCCGGGGGTCGCGCCGGCCGGGAGTATCGACGGGCGGGAATGATGACGGGCGGGGGTGCGGATCCTCGCCTGCCTGTTTTTGTTGTGGCTACCAGGGACAGAGCGTATGGCGAAGGCGGCTTTGGCGTCTAGATCCGAGCGAAAGAGCGGCAGGAAGAAGAGTGCCGAGCCTCTCGACGAACTTCTGGGCGGGGATGGTGCCGCAGCCCTGCAGAAACTCCTGACGTCGGCGAAGTCGAAGGGTGGCATTTCCTTCGACGATCTCAACAAGGCGCTGCCTGACGGTATTTCCCCCGAACAGATCGACGAACTCATCTCCGGCCTGGAAAAGCGTGGCATCACGGTGCGCCGCGATGATGCGGCGGACGGTGCCGGCAATGACAACAGCGAGGGCGAGGCATCGTCCGACAATGCCGAATCCGCCGAGAGCGGTTCCGGCGACAGCGATGACGAGAGTGACGGTACCGTCGCCATCAGCGAGAGCGATCTCGGCCGCACCGACGATCCCGTTCGCATGTATCTGCGCGAGATGGGCACGATCGAGCTTCTCACGCGCGAAGGCGAGATCGAGATCGCCAAGCGGATCGAGGCTGGCCGCAACATGGTGCTCGAAGCCCTTTGCGAGAGTCCGCTGACCATGCGCGCGGTCATAGGCTGGCGCGATGCGATCCGCGACGGCCGTGTGCTCCTGCGTGACATCATCGACCTCGACGCCACCAACGATGCCGAGATTGCCGGCATGGAAACCGATGGCGGTGCCAGGGAGAACGGGGCCGAAGAAAAGGGTGCCGGCGAGACGGCCGGCGGCGGGAACGCGGAGACGGCGAACGAGGAAAAGACCGAAGGCGAAACGACAGATTCCGGCGAGAACGGGAATGGCGGGGAAGGGGCCAGCGGCGAGACCGAAGAGGATTTCGACGATGAGGCCCTGTCACTTTCCGCACTCGAGGACAAGCTGCGCGACAGCGTTCTCGAAACCTTCGATGCCATCGCCGAGGCCTATGCGGAACTGCGTGACCTTCAGGACGAGCGCCTCGCCGCGGTGCAGGCGGCCGAGGAGGTCGGTTCCAAGCTGAACAAGCACTATGAGAAATGCCGCACGGCGATCGTCGAGCAGATGACGCAGGTGCAGCTCAACCAGGGCCGTGTCGAGGCTCTTGTCGAGCAGCTGTTCGACATGAACAAGCTGTTGCAGTCGCTTGAAGGCAAGCTCATGCGGCTGGCCACCGGCTGCAGGGTGACGCGCGAGAGCTTTCTCAAGCATTATTTCAGTCATGAGCTCGATCCCGAATGGATGGATCGCGTGGCGCGGCTCAAGGATCGTGGCTGGGGAGACTTCGTTTCGCGGCATTTCGAGGAGATCGAGGGCCTGCGTGCCGATGTCGCGTCGATCGCCGAGGAAACCGGCCTGCAGATTTCCGAATTCCGTCGCATCGTCGGCAAGGTGCAGAAAGGCGAGCGCGACGCCGGTACGGCCAAGAAGGAGATGGTCGAGGCCAATCTGCGCCTCGTGATCTCCATTGCCAAGAAATACACCAATCGTGGCCTGCAGTTCCTCGACCTGATCCAGGCAGGCAATATCGGCCTGATGAAGGCGGTGGACAAGTTCGGGTATCGCCGCGGCTACAAGTTCTCGACCTATGCGACGTGGTGGATCCCGCAGGCGAACACCCC
>JAGREZ010000358.1:1682-3859 GCA_020446285.1 Geminicoccaceae bacterium | reverse complement strand
TCACCGTCCGTTCGCTCGCCGTGCGCGAGCTTACTGCATCCAATGCCTGGCGAATGCTGACAAAAGAATTCCTTGTCAGCGTAATGAACGGCACCATCTTTGTATTGATTGGCTTCGCCATCGCCTTCATCTGGTTCGGCGATCTGACGCTGGCCTGGGTGTTCTCGGTTGCGATGCTCATCAACCTGATGGCTGCGGGCCTCGCGGGTATCGCCATTCCGCTGGCCATCGACCGTTTTGGAAGCGATCCGGCTGTTTCTTCGGGAGTTTTCCTGACGACGGTAACCGATGTCGTCGGTTTTCTCTCCTTTTTGGGACTGGCCGTGTATGTATTGAACTGATCAGGTTGACGGTGGCGAGCGAGGTCCGGAATTGAAGGACAGGTATCAACTCTCGATTCATCTGCGCGACTTCAACAATTGCGATGCCTCTCTCGAGACATGGCTCGTCCTGCGTTCGAGTGGACTGGCATTCGAGGCCTGCTGCCATGCCGACAGTGAGGGCTGTCGCACGGCCCCCGTGCCGATAGGACATCTGCCTGTTCTGGTTGCAAGCGATTGCCCGATCTGGGACAGCCTCGCGGTGAGTGAACTTATCGCCGAACTGCAACCCTCCCTGTGGCCGCTCGACCCTCGCCAGCGCGCTCATGCCAGAGCCGTGGCCAACGAGATTCACAGCGGTTTTTCCGGAATTCGACGACTCCTGCCGCTCGATCTTCTCGGCCACTTCGAGGCGCCGGGCAAACTGACCCGCGCAACTCACGCCGATGTCCGTCGCCTGATCGAGATCTGCGAGCATTTCCGCGGCAGGGTATCCAACGGTGACGGCCCGTTCCTGTTCGGCGAATTCTCGATCGTCGATGCCATCCTCACGCCGATCGCTGCACGGGTGGTCACCTATTCGATCGATGTGCAGGACATCACCTCGGCCTATGTCGATGCGCTGATGGCCTGGCCGCCGATGGTCGAATGGCAGGAACACGCCAGCAACCGGATCGAAGCCATTGCCGCCGGCGAACCTGCGGGGTCTCTGGAAAGCCGCTGGAGCTATTCCGGCATCGATCCGACCGCAATCGAGACGCGCGAAACCGAAGCGGGCGTTCCGGTCGGATCCCGATCTCCCCCGGAGACGGAAACACGTCCGGCCGCCACCGACGAAAGCAATCGTGACCAGCCCGAAGAGGCGAAAGGCGGAAGGCCGGTGCCACAAGTGGTTTCCGAACCGCCGCCGCCCGTCGTCGGCCGGGATCCCTCACTCGACATGACCATCTATGAGCGGCCCGAAAGACTTGAGCAACGGCCCGATCCGGCGCAAAGGGAGGCTCCGACTTCCGATCCGCAAAGACCACCTCACCTCCCGCCCGGTGAAATCTCCTCCACGAGCACGGGCAGCGACGTCCGGCGCACCATGCCACCGCCGCCAAAAGCCCGCGATCTGCCATGGATACCGGGATCCAGAGAGCGCTCGGCGGAAACCGGCACCGGCGAGCGGAAACCGGCACGTCCCTTGAGTTCTTCGCAGGAGACAAACGACAAGACCGGGCATCCGGACCAGCCCGATACGGGCCCGCTGGTCGACCGGAGCGAGGAAGGCTCCACCGGCCCGCAACAGGACCGGAGCCGGATCACGATCCAGCCCATAGGTGCCGGAACTCGTCGAAGACGCTGAGATAGATGTCCCGCTTGAACGGTACGATCCGTTCGATGATCTCTTCCGCTTGCAGCCATTGCCAGCGGGCAAATTCGGCGTGCTCGGTGTGAATGTCGATGTCGGCATCCGCACCGGTGAAGCGCAGGGCAACCCAGCTCTGCGTTTGCCCGCGATAGCGCCCCTTCCACATGCGGCCGGCAATATCGGCCGGAAGATCGTAGGAGCGCCACACGCGACTTTCGAACAGGATCTCGCCGGATCGCGTTCCGATCTCCTCCTCCATCTCGCGCAGCGCCGCTTCCGCAGGGATCTCCCCCTTTTCGATTCCACCCTGCGGCATCTGCCATCCGCCACTGTCACCGGCATCCGTTCGCTGGCCCGCAAAGATCCGCCCTTTGGAATTCAGCAGGCAGATGCCGACACAGGGGCGATATCCGGCCCTCGGTTCTTTCGTGACATGACAATTCATCGAAGCACTCCGCCGGTGTGTACGGGCAGCGCCGCGACATGGGCGCAAGGGTTCCGGA
>JAGREZ010000358.1:0-1444 GCA_020446285.1 Geminicoccaceae bacterium | reverse complement strand
TCTTCGTCGAGAGCCATGGTCATGGAGATGTAGGGAAGACCGGCTTCCCTTGCGACCGGCTCGAGAAACCGGCCATCGAGTTCCATGAAACCGAGGCCGCGCGCCTGGAGATCATCCGCGATCGCCGCGAAGGCATCGACCCCTGCCGCAAGCCCCCGGGCCGCTCCCGCCAGACCGACATAGCCGCTCCCGCGCGACATCACCTGATCCAGCCGATCGAGCCGGCCCGTCTGGTCATCGTGAACCGGAATGGCAAGCGCGCCCTGATCGTCATTTTCCGGATCGAGAGCCTCGATCGGCAGCATGGTAAATACCTCGTGACCATGCCAGCGCATGAACCGCTGCCAGTCCGGTGCTGTTGCAATATAGGGCGTGACGGCGAACGATACCGGCCATGGAAGCGCCACACTCTGCCGCGAGACCTGCTGATCGAGACCGAGATCGACCACCGCAATTGCCACTCTCGCCCCGGCACCCTGCGTTACGACACCCGAACCGTCAGCCACGACCCGTTCGGGCTCCGGAGCGGAGTAGGTGCGAAGGGACGTACTGCCATCAGCGGCACGCACCGGGACCCGTCCGTAGACCGAAGCCTGAAGCAATTTCGTGAACAACTCGACCGGTGGCCGCGCCCGCGCGCGTTCCTGCCCGGGCAATGCTCCGGGACCGGGACTGTGCCGGTCAACGCCATGGATCATCTCGGTCGGTGCCGGCGGCACTTCGTTGAGCCCGGCGGGAAGCGGCATCACAATCTCGACATCACTGTCGAGCGACACGGCGCCGCTGACACCAAACAGCCACATCGTGGCCGCTCCAAGCCCGATTCCGAGAATCAGGACAAGGAGCACCAGCAAGGGTAGTCGCGAAGATCTCGGATCCATTCCGTCTCTGCTGCGTGCAGATGCTACTGGCGGGCCTCATAGAGAGAGATACCGCGCAAGAGATCGATGGCACGCGCGAGCTGATAGTCATCGGCGTCGAGCGTGTCATGCTCGCCTTCCGCCTCGTCATTGCCCGTCTGCTGGTCGTTGTCCAGCCGTCCACGCAGATCGGCCTCGCGGCGTCCGAGCCCTTGCTCGATCAGCTCGACATTGGCCGGCAGCACTTCGATATCCGGCGAGATGCCCTTTGCCTGAATGGAAGTTCCGGCGGGCGTATAGTATCGCGCGGTTGTCAGGCGGATCGCTCCCTGCTGACTGGCTGTGGGCATGATCGTCTGCACGGAGCCCTTGCCGAAGGATTGCGTGCCCATGACGATGCCCCGGCGATGGTCCTGAAGGGCGCCCGCGACGATCTCGGAAGCGGAAGCCGAACCGCCATTGATCAGGACGACGAGCGGCAGGCCTTCGATGATATCGCCCGATCGGGCATTGAAGCGCTGGATGCTGTCCGGCCGACGACCGCGGGTCGAGACGATCTCGCCGCTGTCGAGATAGGCATCCGC
>JAGREZ010000357.1 GCA_020446285.1 Geminicoccaceae bacterium | reverse complement strand
CTTGGAACGGTCGCACTGGTCGAGGACCAGTATGCGAGCTATTCCCGCTACAATCTCGAATCGCCGCTGCCGGTGCTCCGCCTGCTCGTCGCCCAGTCCGGATGTTTCAACGTCGTCGATCGCGGCGCCGGGCTGACCCGCATACGTCAGGAGGACCAGCTCACCGGCGGCTCGGGGCAGGGCGAACAGAAGCTCGTGCGTGCCCAGTATTATCTCACGCCGCAGCTGACCTATGCCGACAGCAACAGCGGCGGCGGCGGCGCCAATCTCGGCGGGTTGCTCGGCAGTGTCGGCGACACCATCGGTTCCCTCGCCGGCAGTCTCGGCCTGCAGCAATCCGAAGCGCAGACGGTCCTGTTCCTGACCCAGACCGATTCCGGCCTGCAGGTGGCCGCCGCCGAGGGCTCGTCGAAGAACACCGATCTGGCGTTGCGTGGCGGTTCCTACTTCAGCCGTCTCGGCGGCGGTGCCAGGGCCTATGCGTCGACGGACATGGGCAAGGTCGTCATCGCCTCGCTGGTGGACGGTCTGAACAAGCTCGTGGCGCAGCTGCAGAGCCAGGGCGGCAGCTGAGGCGGACGCGCCGGGGATGATGCCGGGAACGAGCGGGAATCATCTGGTTGCCGCCGTTCCCCGTGCCGCCTCGCATTGCCTGCGCGTGACGAGGCGAAAACCGATCCATTCCGGGTCGCCCTCCACCCTGCATTTGACGAAATAGTCCGGCTGCCGGTCGTCCGCGCTTGCGGCATGGTCTTCCTGCCCATTGTTTGCCGGCCCGTACTGGTCCTCCTCGATGCCGAGCGCCTCGCAGAACTCGACCAGAAGGCGGAATTCTCCGGGCGTCACGGCGACATCTCCGGCGAGCGTCTCGCAGCGAAGCGATGCCGGCGGCAGCGTGTCGGCCGGAGCGATGGCCGGGATGGCGACGACGAGGGTGGCGACGATCAGGGTAGCGATACCCGGTCCCGTCGATCTCATGGTCATTTCGTGCATGGTCGCATCCTCATTGCAGCAGACGCCAGCTTCCGCCGATGTCCTTGCATTGCCGGAAGGTGAGAAACCGCTCGCCGGCCCATGTGGCTCCCGATCTCGCCGTGCATGACACCATCGTGAAGGGGGCCGGTTCGTCGCGCACCGGCGTATCGGGCTTCGCCGCGACCGGACGTTCCCCGATCCGGCCTTGCGGTGCCGTGGCGGCGGGCGCCGGTGCCGGTGCAGGGACGGAAGGGGCCGGTTGCTGCGCGGCAGTGGCATCGCCCGGTACCAGATAGAGTTCGCCCAGCAGTGCGGAATTGGTCCATGGCAGCTGGTCGCCATCCGTACGGGCATAGACGTCGGCACGGATGCGGGTCATGAGCTGGTTGATCTCGAGTCCCGGTGTCCGGACATGGCGCAGCAGCGCCTCGGTGAACGGGCTGTGCTCCTCCTCGCCATCGAGCGCCACATCGCCCGGTGCGGTGGCGAAGGCGATCAGCGAACCCGTTCCGGCGCTCAGCCGTGCGAGGCCATTGCCCACCTCGGCGCCGCGCGATGCGCGCCTGAAGCTGCGGCTGAGCGGATTGTTGCGGCATGCGTCGAGGATGACGATGCTCGCCCGCGACGGATCCTCGAGCTGCTGCATCAATTCGCTGACCGCGAAGGCCTCGAATCGCAGATCGCTTTCATGCGCAAGCTCGGCGTCCACCGGAAGGAGATAGTTCTCACCATTCACCTGCAATCCGTGCCCCGCATAGAACAGCAGGGCCGCCTCCGTATCGTCGAGTGAGCGCGCGAAGCTGCGGATCAGGTCGCGCATGGCGTCGAGATCGAGATCGATGCCGGAAAAGACGCGAAACCCGATGGCTTCGAGGCTGG
>JAGREZ010000039.1:9028-14736 GCA_020446285.1 Geminicoccaceae bacterium | reverse complement strand
CCGCGCGTATAGGGCACGACACAGAAGGTGCAGAACTTGTCACAACCTTCCTGCACCGTCAGAAAGGCGCTCACCGGCCTGTCCGCTGCAACCGGCCCCGCCTCGCCCGGCAGCCGGTCGAACTTGCTCTCCACCGGAAAATCCGTGTCGACCACCGTCTCCCTGCCGCGCTCGCGACGCGCGAGCATCTCCGGCAGCCGGTGATAGGACTGCGGCCCGACGACCAGATCCAGAAACGGCGCACGCTCCACCATCGCATCGCCCTCGGCCTGGGCGACGCAACCGGCAACGGCGATCAGCGGACGCCTGCCGGTCTCTTCCTCGCGCCGGTCACGGATGCGGCGCAGGCGGCCAAGCTCCGAATAGACCTTCTCGGCCGCCTTTTCCCGGATATGGCAGGTATTCAGCAGCACCAGATCGGCATCCTCGGGCGATCCGGTCGTTTCATAGCCGTGATGCACCAGAAGCCGCGCCATACGATCGGAATCGTAGACGTTCATCTGGCATCCATAGGTCTTGATGTAGAGTTTTCTGGCCACGCGCCTGGTCGTCATGCTGATGCTGATGAGCCGAAGCACCGGCCCGGACCGCCCGGAATCCGGACGCGCGAAGGGACCACGTCCCTCATCCCGCGTCTCCGTTTCCCGTTACTGTCATCCCGCATCGCTGCTTTCGGCATTTCGTCAGCATGCTGATAAGGCGTTCGCGCGGAACGTCAAGACGAAGTCTGCCATCGACTGCGGCCATGGACTGCGGGAAGTGAAGAAAACGAACGGAATAACGCACCCGGCGGCGGGTTATTGCAGAGGAACATGGAACGCGGCCGGTCACGACCGGCTGTGATTTCGAACGGAACTCATGAAAAACCCAGACTTCGCATCCGTTGCCTTGCATCCATTGCCTTTGCGGGCCGGCATTCAGGGCCGGATCGTCCTAGTGCGCCGGCGCATTCACTCCGTTCATGCGCCAATACACTAGCTCCTTGTTTTTGCATCAATTTGTCCAGACAGATCCGAACGATCTGTCTGGATCGATGCACTATCACAGTCAGGTTAACACAAAGTTGACGCCGGGTTAACAGGGCGTTGACAACGTCATGATGACAGCCGCTCGAACGACAGCAGGGCCGGCTCCGCGTCGAAGCCGGCCCTGTCGTGGTCGGTCGGGGCTTTCGCCCCCCATCTTCCCGAAGCGTCAGCCGCGGCGTCCGCGGGCACGCGGCTTGGTGCCGAGGCCGATCTTCTTGGCGAGGCTGGAACGCTGCTCGGCATAGGCCGGGGCAACCATGGGATAATCATCCGCCAGCTTCCACTTCGCCCGATACTCTTCCGGCGTCATGTCGTAACGGGTCTTGAGATGCCGCTTGAGCATTTTCAATTTCTTGCCGTCTTCAAGGCAGATGATGTAATCGGACTGCACGGACTTGCGGACAGGAACGGCGGGAACCAGCTTCTCGGGCTGCTCCGGCTCTTCCTCGACTCCCTGTCCCGCAAGACTATTGTAAACAGCCTTGATCAGGTGGGGAAGATCGCTGACTGGTACGATATTGTTCGAAACGTGGGAAGCCACAATCTCTGTCGTAAGCGACAACAACTCGTTGGCGCTGATTTTCTCACTCATGTTTCTATGTTTCCACAGCTCAAGTGTAATAGGGGGCGTTGGCGCGCAACATATTCTGTTTTTGAAGTGTCGCAAGAGAAATCGTACCTGTAAATTGGAAAGCGTTCCAAAATGCAAATAAGGGAACTCACAAACTTGAAACCCCATCGCGAAATCGACATAACCTCGGAAAGCTGTCCGATGACTTTTGTGCGGACCAAGCTTGCAATCGAAAAGATGAATGCCGGTGAAGTCCTCGCGGTCCTGCTCAGGGGCGAGGAACCGCGCCGCAATGTCCCGCGCGCGGTCAGGGATCACGGCCATGTGATTGTCGGCGAGACGGAGCTCGGCGAGGGGCTTTACCGGCTGCTCATCGAAGTAAGGGGGCGCTGAAAGACAAGCAGACGATCAGGATGCGGAGCGTCTAGCTGTTGTCCGGAAGTAACAGATCGCCCTGCATCGTGTAGGCATGGGCTCGCGACCCATCCAAACGCTGGTAATAGTTCGGTCGTGTACCCACGGTCCGGAAGCCGTGAATGGCATAGAGTGCCTGCGCCTCGACATTGTCGACCGCCACTTCAAGGAACATCTTCTCCGCGCCGGCGAGCCTGCAGCGCTCCATGGCGCTGAGCAGAAGCGCGCGGGCGACGCCGCGTCGCCGGACCGTCGGCACCACGCCGATGGACAGCAGCTCGCACTCGTCGCGCACCACCCGGCAAAGCGCGAAACCGGCGCCGCGAAGATTGTCGAGCCCCGGAAATCCTCTTTGTGCCAGCCGTGCCACCAGACCGAAACTTCCCGGCAGGGCCAGCAGATGGGCCACGTCGGCGCGGCTCCAGCCCTCGGCGAAACAGGCCCTGTGCAGGCGCGAGATCTTGCCGAGATCGAACGGCCCGGCAACCCGGATGATCGCCGGACCGGCTGCGTGCGCCCCGGCGGAGGGTTGTGGCGACGATCCGGGCATGGAAGAAATCACGCCTTTTTCCCGAGCAAGGACTGACCTGCGGACAGTCTCGCATCCGGCGGGTTCAAGTAAAGGGGTTGCAGGTGAAACGCCTCGATCGGCACGATCCCGGCCGCAATCCGGTATCCCGCAAGCTCGATCATCGCCTTCGCACCGATCCCGCCTCCAGCACAGTCGATCGTCGGCATGTCGTCGTCCGGCAGTGGACCGGGTCCACCCGCCTCGACGCTCCGGGGTGCGGTGAGCGGCTCGAACCGGTCACCGAAATCCTGCACGAAGACGCGCCCGCGCCGCCCGGCCATCGTCATCCGTAACGGGAATGTGCGCAACGGGAATGCGGCCTGTCCGTTCTCCCGTCCGTCGGCCATGCAACGGGCGGCGGCGAAGGCCTCGAGCGTCGACATGGCGAAAACGGGAATCCGGGCGGCCAGCGCCAGCCCCCGGGCTGCGGCCACGCATGTGCGGATGCCGGTGAAGCTGCCCGGCCCGTTGGTCACCGCCAGCGCATTGAGACCGGACCAGACGACATCCGCCTCCGCCATGACCCGTTCGATCGCCGGCACGAGCCGCTCGGCATGGCCGCTCGCGGATGATGGCGGCAGTTCCGCGAGCATGGCCACATGGCCGTCCCGCACCTCGCCCACGCCGGCGACGAGCCAATCGGCGCAGCAATCGAACGCAAGGATCCGCAAGGCGGCGGCGCTCAGCTGACGGCGCGGACCTCGACAACTTCCGGCACATAGTAGCGCAGGAGGTTCTCGATGCCGTTCTTGAGCGTGATGGTCGAGCTCGGGCAGCCGGCGCAGGCGCCGCGCATGTGCAGATAGACGATGCCGCGCTCGAAGCCGTGAAAGACGATGTCGCCGCCATCCTGGGCCACCGCCGGGCGCACCCGCGTGTCGATCAGCTCCTTGATCTGCTTCACCGTCTCGTCGCTCTCGTCGATCTGCACATCCTCGGGCAGCGAGGCACCGGCCTCGACCACCGGATCACCCGACATGAAATGATCCATGATCGCGCCGAGCACGGCGGGCTTGAGCAGATACCAGTCATCGCCCTCGGATTTGGTGACGCTGATGAAATCATGCCCGAGATGGACGCCGCGCACGCCTTCCACGGCAAAGAGACGACGGGCGAGCGGCGAGCCCGCGGCCGTTTCGACATCGGTGAAATCCACCGCCCCGTCTTCCATGACATCGCGGCCCGGAAGGAACTTGAGTGTCGACGGATTGGGTGTCTGTTCTGTCTGGATGAACATGGCGAATGCTCCGCTGGTGAGCCCGCTCGGGCTATTTGAGAAGGATGTTGGTCACTTCCCGCAACTGGGTGCGTGCGCGAAGCAACAGGAAGCCCTGGGCTGCGAGATGGTTCGGCTTGATCTGGCTGTCGAGGTCGCCGTTGATGACCACCCAGGGCTGGAGTCCGGCGGCCCGCTCGAAGCTGAAGATCAGCTGATCCCAGGCCGTTTGCAAGTCCCGCCCCTCGATCACGGAACGGAAATCGTCGCCAAGACCGAGAAGCAGCATGTAGTAACCGTAGAGCCGCCCCTTGTTGGCATAGAACAGATTGTCGGCGTCGAAGTCGAACCACGCCCCTTCCGTCCGGTCGATCTTGTCATAGAGCGCCGCCGACGAGGAGCCGATATCGGAGGCGATGCGGTCCAGCGTGTCGAGCAGATTGTCGGCCCGGCGTTCGAACGTCGCCTCGTTTTCGGCGAGCCGCCGATTGTAGCGGGTCAGGCTTTCCAGCGCCTTGCGGTAGGAGCTCTCGGAGCTTTGCTGAACCGGCGTCGCACTCCATTCGAAGATCCAGACATTGCCCGGATATTTCAGCCGGCCGGCGGCATCGTCGGCATCCGCGTCGATCTGCGAGGAGCCGCGCACGCGGGCGATATGGTCGGTGAGCTCGATGCCGAACCGGGCGATGGAGGCGATCACACCTTCCTGGAACTGCGGCATGTTGTCGAGCATGGAGCCGGGCATGAACCACGGATCGTTGGCCACCCAGCGATTGTGGTTGACCTCGCGGTCGATCAGCGCCGCGGCGACGGCGACCGCCCGCGAACCGCCCACCGGCACCTCGACATTGAGGGCGAGCGTCGGATCGTCGTCGATCTTGTGCAGATAGAGCATCCCGGCGAGGTAATAGACCGGAACGAGAAAGACGAGACCGACCGCCAGCTTGGCGACGAGACGAAGCCTCGACGGGTTGTCGTCTTCCGGGAGAAGGGGTTCTTCCATGCCGATCCCTGGCGCGTTGCGGACACATACCTGCAGATGGTGTCGCCGTCCGAAAGGTACAAGTTACGCCCGCCGGCCGCCCGAAATCAGATGCCCCGAAATCAGATGCCCCGAAATCAGATGCGAAGCCATGAACGCTCCGCCGAGGACCGGTGGATGGCCTCGACCAGCGTCTGGATGCGCAATCCCTTCGCGAAGCCGAAGGGTTCGTCGATCCGCCCGGCGATGGCCTCGATAAAGCCCGCCATCTCGATCGCCTTGAGATCGTTGAAGCCGAGCTGGTGGCCGGCGGCGACACAGAACAGGCCGTAGGGGACATGTTCGGGGCCCGCCTCGATGCGGCGAAATCCCCGGCGCCCGACGGTATCGGCGGCGGCGTAGTAGTGCAGCTCGCTGAAACGCTCCTGCGAGAAGACGAGCGCGCCGCGGCTGCCATAAACCTCGAAATCATGCTGCATCTTGCGGCCCGTGGCGATCCAGCTCGCCTCGATGGATCCCGAAGCGCCGCTGGCAAAGCGCAGGAAGGCGCGACCGACATCGTCGACCCCGACATCCCGGCGTCCGCCCCGGCCGTCGGGCCGCTCGCCGATCACGGTAACACAATCGCCCATGACCTCGCGGATGGGCCCGAGCAGATATTCGGCGGTGGCCAGCGCATGACTGCCGATATCGGCGAGCGCGCCGCCGCCGGCCGGCTCATGGCGAAAGCCGAAAGGACTGTCGGCGTCGGCCATGTAGTCCTCGCAGTGACAACCGCGATAGCTGCGGATCTCGCCGAGCTCGCCGGCGACGATCATCTCGCGCGCGAGGGTGATCATGGGATTGCAGAGATAGTTGAAACCGACCTGCGTGCGAACACCCCTGTCGGCAGCAGCAGCGGCCATCTCGGCGGCGTCCTCCGCAAG
>JAGREZ010000039.1:7728-8974 GCA_020446285.1 Geminicoccaceae bacterium | reverse complement strand
AGCGCCATCTCCCTGTGCAGCGCGTTCGGTGCGGTGATGTGGACGAGATCGACATCGGGGTCGCCGACGAGCCTGCGCCAGTCACCGGTGGAGCGGGAAAAACCGTATCGCGCGGCAGCGGCGGCGGCCACCTCCTCGCCGACATCCGCAACCATCTCGAAGGTGATGCGCAGCGGCAGGTCGAAGACCTTGCACGCGGTGGCAAGACCGAACAGGTGCGCCTTGCCCATGAAACCCGTTCCGATGAGGCCGACGCGAAGCGCGGGTTTGTCGAACATCCGGTCCTTTCCAGTCACCCGTTGACAGCGTGAACGGCGTCGTGAAGCGCTGGCGCAACGGGCCGCTTCGCCTTCGCCACCGTGTCAGTATCCCTTCTGCATCAGTATCCCTTCTGCTCTTCGGCGGCCGCACCGCCGCGTCCCACAAGCTCGCGCCACGAGGCGACCGACGCATTGGCGGCGGCGGCGAGGAGACGGGCGTCGCCGGCGACCGTGGTCATGCGATAGCCCCACGAGATCGCCTTCGCCGCATAGGCCGGCGTGCCGCAGTGCAGGCAGGCGACAAGGTCATGGCGCGCGCACACCTCGGCGATCCGCCGGATGATCGCGATCATCTCCTCTTCCTCGCGATCGAAGCCGGGCGGAAGGCGGCCCTTCTGGGTGCCGAGCGTCAGATCCGCGGGGCCCACATAGATGCCGTCGAGGCCGGGCGTGGCGGCGATCTCCTCGAGATTGCGCACGCCGTCATCGGTCTCGATCATCGCCAGCGCCAGCACCTCGGCGTTCATCTGCACGCCATAGCCGGGCATGGCGACGGCCGCCCGCGTCGGGCCGAAACTGCGCTGGCCCTCGGGCGGATAGCGCATGCAGGAGACGAACGTCTCCGCCTCGGCACGATTGTTGATCATCGGACAGATGATGCCGAAGGCGCCGGCATCCAGCGCCTTCATGATATAGCCCGGATCCAGCCACGGAACCCGCGCCAGCGGAACGGCACCCGTGCCCTTGATCGCCTGAAACATGGTGAGCGCCGATGAATAGTCGAGCGCGCCGTGCTGGATGTCGATGGTGAGCGAATCGTAGCCCTGTGCCGCCATGATCTCGGCGGTGAAGGAATTGCCGATCGAAAGCCAGCCATTGATGGTGGGCGACCCCCCGGCCCAGCGTTCCTTCAGCCTGTTGCGCAGCATCCCTCGCTCCCTTCCCGCGTAAATTCACACCCTCGCCGACACCCATCCGGTCTGCCA